>DATLMT010000001.1:0-16342 GCA_035537135.1 Burkholderiaceae bacterium
CTGGCCACGGCATGACGCTTCCGCACGGAAGCCCGACCGAAGGCTTAGGCGCAGCACATGACCCGCTTGGCGTAATAACGCCTGGTGCCCAAGGAGCATCTATGCGGGCTTCGGCCGCTGTTTCATTTCGTACGCTGCTGACGAAGGAGATGCTGCGCTTCTGGAAAGTCAGCTTTCAGACCGTTGGTGCGCCTGTGTTGACTGCCGTGCTCTATCTGCTCGTCTTCGGCCACGTGCTCGAAGAGCACGTGCAGGCCTTGCCCGGCGTCAGCTACACCGCGTTTTTAATCCCCGGGCTCGTCATGATGTCGGTGCTGCAAAATGCTTTTGCGAACTCTTCGTCGAGCCTGATTCAGTCGAAGATCATGGGCAGCTTGATCTTCATCCTGTTACCCCCGTTTTCGCATTGGCAGTTGTTCGGCGCATACGTGGCAGCGTCGGTGGTGCGCGGCGTTGTGGTCGGTCTAGGCGTCTTTATCATCACCGTGTGGTTTGCCCCGCCGACCTTTGCGGCCCCGTTATGGATCGTTGCCTTTGGTCTACTCGGAGCGGCCATGCTCGGGACGCTGGGGCTGATTGCCGGCATCTGGGCGGATAAGTTCGATCAGCTGGCGGCGTTTCAAAACTTTATCGTAATGCCCGCAACATTTCTGTCGGGCGTGTTCTATTCGGTACAAAGTCTGCCGCCATTTTGGCGCACTGTTTCGCACTTCAATCCTTTTTTCTACATGATCGACGGTTTTCGCTACGGGTTTTTTGCACAGTCGGACGTAAACCCCTGGGTCAGCCTGGCCGTGCTGATGCTGGCGTTCGCGGTTGTAGCGGGAATCGCGGTCAATCTGTTGGCGCGCGGCTTCAAGCTGAGAAACTGATGGAACCGACGCCCGGCGATATAGAACGCTACATAGCGGATGGCCTCGAATGCGAAGTCGTCAAAGTGTCGGGCGATGGCCGGCATTTCGAGGCACTGATCGTCAGCGCGACGTTCGAAGGGCAGTCGCGCATTGCACGTCACCAGCATGTCTATCGCGCACTAGGCGACCGCATGCGGCAGGAGATTCATGCGTTGTCGATGCGGACTTTGACGCCCGCCGAGTTTCAGCTGCAACAGCGCGGGGCCTCGCAGCCGTGATTTCATCTTGTCTTCATTCGAAGTTCGTGCCCAATTCGCCTGCGTGCGCGAGCCTTGCAATCGATCGTCCGCATTGCGCGGGCACGCCTGCAAGGAGCTTCGAATGCTCGATTCCACTGCAAGTCCCCGTATCACCCGTGCCGTACAGTTCCGCTCCTCGCTAGATTCGCCGGCGCATGCCGGCCCTGCCGGATCGATGGACAAGTTGAAAATTCGTGGCGGAACTCCTCTGGCAGGGGAAATTACCGTTTCCGGCGCGAAGAACGCGGCTTTGCCGATCCTCGCCGCGTCGCTGCTGACCGCCGATGAGCTGATAGTAGACAACGTGCCGCAACTGCAGGATGTCGCCACGACATTGAAGCTGCTGCAGCAAATGGGGGTTGTCATCGAGCGTGACGGCAAGACGGTGCGGCTCAAGGCAGGCACGCTCACCAAGACCGAGGCACCGTACGAGCTGGTGAAGACGATGCGGGCATCGATCCTGGTGCTCGGCCCGCTGGTGGCGCGCGCGGGTCAGGCGCGTGTCTCTCTGCCCGGCGGTTGCGCGATCGGTGCGCGCCCGGTCGATCAACATATCAAGGGGCTCGAGGCGCTCGGCGCGACGATTCGCATCGAAAACGGGTTTGTCGTTGCTGAAGCCAGACGGTTACGCGGCGCCCGCATCGCTACTGACATGGTGACCGTGACGGGCACCGAGAATCTGATGATGGCCGCCACCCTGGCGCGTGGGGAGACAATTCTCGAGAACGCCGCGCGCGAGCCTGAAGTCGTCGATCTGGCTGCAGCGCTGAACGCGATGGGCGCGCGCATTCGCGGCGCCGGCACTGAGCGCATCGTGATCGAAGGCGTCGAGCGGTTACACGGCGCACGCCACAGTGTCATGCCCGACCGCATTGAAACCGGCACGTTCCTGAGCGCGGTCGTCGCGGCAGGCGGGCAAGCAGCTCTGCGTGGTGCCGCGCCGGCGACTTTAGAGTCGGTACTCCGCAAACTGCGCGAAGCAGGCGCAGAGATTGAGGCGCAAGACGGTGCGCTGCGCATTCGCATGAACTCACGCCCGCGCGCCGTGAGCCTGAGCACCGCTCCGTATCCTGACTTCCCGACCGACATGCAAGCGCAATTCATGGCACTCAACTCGGTCGCCGACGGCGTCGCAGCGATCACCGAGACGATTTTCGAGAATCGATTCATGCATGTTCACGAATTGCAGCGGCTGGGAGCTGATATCACGATCAACGGCAACACCGCCACCGTGACCGGCGTCGACAAGCTCGCCGGCGCGCCCGTAATGGCCACCGATCTGCGCGCCTCCGCAAGCCTCGTCGTCGCCGCGCTGGCCGCGGACGGCCAAACGACGGTCGATCGCATTTACCATCTGGATCGCGGGTACGAGCACATGGAGCGCAAACTCCTCGCGCTAGGTGCCAACGTTGAGAGAGTGAAATGAAGAGCCGAAGCGATGAACGCGGTTGCTGGTAGATGATCACACTTGCTCTGTCGAAGGGACGAATATTCGACGAGTCGCAGCCTTTGCTCGCCGCTGCCGGCATCGCACCGCTAGAGGATTCAGAAACTTCGCGCAAGCTGATCATCGACACCACCGATTCCATGGTGCGTATCGTCGTCGTCCGTGCATCCGACGTTCCGACGTACGTGCAGTACGGTGCTGCAGAGCTTGGCGTTGCCGGCAAGGATGTGCTGCTCGAACACGGGGCACACTGGGGCGATCGCGGCCTATATCAGCCGGTCGATCTCGGCATTGCACGATGCAGGCTGTGCGTCGCGGTGCCGGTCGGTTTTGATTATGCCAAAGCAGTGCGGCGCGGCGCGCGTTTGCGTGTCGCGACCAAGTACGTGCAAACCGCGCGCGAGCATTTCGCCGCGAAGGGTGTGCACGTCGACCTGATCAAACTCTACGGGTCGATGGAGCTGGCGCCGCTGGCTGGCTTAGCCGATGTGATCGTCGATCTGGTGTCCTCTGGCAGCACGCTCAAAGCGAACAGGCTGATCGAGGTCGAGGAGGTCGCAGCAATTTCGGCGCGCCTGATCGTCAATCAGTCGGCGCTGAAGGTCCGTCGTGAGGAGCTGACGCCGTTAATCGCGCGGATTGAAGAAGCAGCCGCAGCGCTCGCCTGATGAACGTACGCCGCCTCGACGCAAGCGGTGCAGGCTTTGATGCGCAGTTCGCAGCGCTGGTTTCAACCGATACTGCGATCGATCGCCAAGTGGAGCGCGTGGCCGGCGAAATTGTCGACGACGTTCGGCGGCGCGGCGACCTGGCGCTGCTCGAATACACGAAGCGCTTTGATCGCATCAATGCCACGACCGTATCCGATCTCGAGATCAACCCGCAGGCGATGCGCGAAGCGCTGGATTCGCTGGGTGAAGAGCAACGCAGCGCGCTCGAAATTGCCGCGCAGCGCATCCGTGCATTTCACCAGCGCCAGTTGGCAACGTCGTGGAGTTACAACGAAGCCGACGGCACTCAGCTCGGCCAGCGCGTTAGCGCCTTGGAGAGCGTCGGTCTTTACGTGCCGGGCGGCCTCGCGGCGTATCCGTCGTCGGTGTTGATGAATGCGCTGCCGGCCCGAGTAGCCGGTGTGGAACACATCGTGATGGTCGTACCCGCGCCGGGTGGCGTGCGCAATTCGCTCGTGATGGCAGCCGCATCGCTTGCGGGTGTGACGCGGATATTTACGATCGGTGGCGCCCAGGCGATAGCTGCGTTGGCTTATGGCACGCAGACGATTGCGGCAGTCGACAAGATCGTCGGGCCCGGCAATGCGTACGTCGCTGCAGCGAAGCGGCGCGTGTTCGGCACTGTGGGCATCGATCTGATTGCAGGCCCAAGCGAAATCGTCGTGATCTGCGACGGCAAGACCGAGCCTGACTGGATCGCGATGGATCTGTTTTCGCAGGCGGAGCACGACGAGTCTGCACAAGCAATCTTGCTGACCGATGATGCCAACTTCATTGAGCGCGTGCAGGCGGCGATTGATCAACTGCTGCCGGGAATGCCGCGCCGGTCGATCATAGAACGATCACTGGCCAACAGAGGCGCGCTGATCTTGACGCGAGACCTGCAGCAAGCGTGCGAGCTTGCCAATCGCATTGCCCCCGAGCATCTGGAAATCTCCACCGATGACCCGGAGCGCTGGGCTGAAAAGATACGTCACGCAGGTGCAATCTTCCTGGGCCGCTACACCAGCGAAGCGATCGGCGATTATTGCGCGGGCCCCAATCACGTGCTACCCACGGCGCGCTCGGCGCGCTTTTCGTCCGCGCTTGGCGTTTACGATTTTCAGACGCGCACCAGCATCGTTCGCGTATCGCACGCCGGTGCGCAAACGCTCGGAAAAGTCGCCGCCACCCTCGCTCTCGGTGAGCGCTTGCCAGCGCATGCTGCTAGCGCAGAGTTTCGTATTTCCTGATGAGTGCCATCGATCGCCTAGGCCCGCGCCCGGATCTCAGTGTGATTCGCGATGACGTGCGCGCAATCGACGCGTACGCGGTTCCGAGCGCAGTCGGGTTCGTGAAACTCGATGCGATGGAAAACCCTTTTTCACTGCCCGAAGGGTTACAACAACAATTGGGCGAGCGGCTTGGAAAACAGGCGCTCAATCGCTACCCGCTGTCGGACCCGCGGGGATTTAAAGAGCGGTTGGGCAAAGTGGTGGGACTGCCGGCAGGCATGCAAATGATGCTCGGCAACGGCTCCGACGAGCTGATTCACTTGATCATCCTGGCGTGCGCAAAGCCGGGAACTACGGTACTTGCACCGGCGCCGAGCTTTGTGATGTACGAAATGTCGGCGCGCTTCGATCACTGCAACTACGTGGGTGTGCCGTTAAAAGAAAACTTCGCACTCGACACGGAGCGCGTGCTGAAGGCGATTGACGAGCACCGTCCCTCCGTGATTTTCATCGCGTATCCGAACAATCCGACCGGCAATTTGTTTGACCGCGGTGGCATCGAAGCGATCTTGCGCGCCGCCTCCGGCATCGTCGTGATCGACGAAGCGTATCTGCCGTTTGCGCAAGACACCTGGATGCCGTTGCTGAAGCGAACGCCGAACCTGCTAATCATGCGCACGCTGTCCAAGCTGGGACTGGCCGGCATCCGGCTCGGCTATCTGGCGGGCGATGCCGACTGGATCGAGCAGTTCGAGAAACTGCGCCCGCCATATAACGTCAACGTGTTAACACTCGCCGCCGCTGATTTGATGCTCGAGAACATGTCGATTCTTGATGCGCAGGCGAGCTCACTGCGTCAGGAGCGCGCCAAGCTCCTCAGCCAACTACAGGCCACGCCCGGCGTGCGTGCATTCGATTCGGCGGCAAATTTCATTTTGTTTCGAGTTGCAAAGGCGGACACGGTGTTTGCCGGCTTGAAGCAGCGCGGCGTGCTGATCAAGAATATGTCGTCGAGCCATCCCCTGCTCGCTGGCTGTCTACGCGTTACAGTAGGCACCGTCGCGGAAAACGAAACTTTCATGAAGGCGTTGCGCGCATCGCTTGGCATTGAAAAATGAGCAACACCGTCAACGCGCGCCGTGCCGAGGTCGAGCGCAACACGAAGGAAACGCAGATCCGCGTATCAGTCGATCTCGACGGTAGCGGCGCCAACAAGCTCGCTACCGGCATCGGCTTCTTTGATCACATGCTCGAGCAGATCGCGCGCCATGGCGCCCTCGATCTGACGATCGAGGCGCACGGCGATTTGCATATCGACGGCCATCACACTGTCGAGGATGTCGGCATTGCCTTCGGGCAAGCGCTGTCGAAGGCGCTCGGCGACAAGGCGGGGATTCGCCGTTACGGACACGCGTACGTGCCGCTCGATGAGGCGCTATCGCGCGTGGTCGTGGACCTATCTGGGCGACCCGGACTAGAGTGGCACGTGCCGTTTACCCGCGCGATGATCGGCGGATTCGATGTCGATCTGGCGCACGAGTTTTTTCAGGGCTTTTCAAATCACGCATTGGCGACGGTGCATATCGACAATCTGCGCGGCGACAATTCGCATCACCAGTGCGAAACGGTGTTTAAGGCATTTGCGCGCGCGTTGCGAATGGCGGTAGAGCCTGACCCGCGCGCAACGGGCACAGTGCCGTCCACGAAAGGTACGTTGTAGCGCAATGTCTTTGCGTTGCCTTCGTACCAAGGTAGGGCCCGCGGCCGCTCCGAGGCCCGGCCTTGTAACTACTTGCCACGAGTGGACGTGCAAGCCGCGGGCTCGCTTGCACGAGGAGCGCGGGGCATGATCGCCGTCGTCGATTGCGGCATGGGCAATCTGCGCTCTGTGGCCAAGGCCATCGAGCACGTCGCTCCGCACGAGCGTGTGGAGGTGACATCCGACTCTGCCGTCGTGCAAGCTGCGGCGCGCGTGGTATTTCCGGGGCAGGGCGCAATGCCAGATTGCATGCGGACTCTGCGCGAATCGGGATTGGAGCCCGCATTACGCAATGCCGCAGCGAGCAAACCGCTGCTGGCGGTATGCATCGGCGAGCAGATGCTGTTCGAACGAAGTGAAGAAGGCGACACGCCGGGTTTGGGTTTATTCGGCGGTGACGTTGTGCGCTTTCAACCGACGCCGGGCTCCAATGGGCGGCTCAAAGTGCCGCACATGGGCTGGAATCGTGTCTGCCAGAGCAAGCCGCATGCGCTCTGGGACGGGATTGACGACCACAGCTGGTTCTATTTCGTGCACAGTTATTACGTCGCACCCCGCGAAAAGGAGCTGATCACAGGGGAAACTACATACGGCGACGTCTTTACCTGTGCCGTTGCGAGAGATAATATTTTTGCCACTCAGTTTCATCCCGAGAAAAGCGCCGCCGCCGGCCTACGCATCTACGAAAACTTCACGCGCTGGAACCCTTGAGCATCGCCTCGAGGCAGGTTCCGCAACCCCATGCTGCTGATCCCGGCCATCGATCTGAAAGACGGACGCTGTGTGCGCCTGCGCCAGGGCAACATGGACGCCAACGTCACCGTATTCTCGGAAGATCCAGTCGCGATGGCGCGCCACTGGCGCGACCAGGGTGCGCGCCGCCTGCATATCGTCGACTTGAACGGCGCTCGCTCGGGTCGGCCGGTGAATGAAGCGGTGATCAAGAAAATAGTCAAGGCAGTGGGTGAGGAGCTACCGGTGCAATTGGGCGGCGGCTTGCGCGATCTGGACATCGTCGAGCGCTACATCGACGATGGTGTCACGTTTGTCGTCATCGGTACTGCCGCAGTCAAGAATCCCGGGTTTTTGCACGACGCCTGCAGTGCGTTCGGCGGGCATGTGATCGTCGCGCTCGATGCGAAGGGCGGCAAGGTCGCTACCGACGGGTGGAGCAAGATGACCGGACACGACGTGACCGATCTTGCTACCAAGTTCGAGGACTATGGACTGGAAGCCATTATTTACACCGACATCGGGCGCGACGGCATGATGACCGGTGTCAACCTGGAGGCGACTGTGGAACTCGCGCGGCACGTGAAAATCCCAGTCTTTGCCAGTGGTGGCGTTGCCAGCCTTGCGGACATCGAACAACTGTGCACGATGGAAGAAGACGGCGTCGAAGGCGTGATCCTCGGGCGCTCGCTTTACGAGGGCGCCATTGACTTCAAGGCAGCGCAGGAACGCGCCGACGCGCTGACCGCCTGATCAGCAGGGCAGCGTTGCTGCCAAAGTGCGTTGACTGTGCGTCACAAGTAAGCTGCACGCATGCTCGCTAAACGCGTCATCCCCTGCCTCGACGTCAATGCAGGGCGGGTCGTCAAGGGAGTTAACTTCGTGAATTTGCGGGACGCCGGCGATCCAGTCGAGATAGCGCGGCGGTACGACATTGAAGGGGCCGACGAGCTGACGTTCCTCGACATTACTGCCAGCTCTGATCAGCGCGACATCATCGTCGAAGTGATCGCGGCGGTCGCAAATCAGGTGTTCATTCCGCTGACCGTCGGCGGCGGAGTACGAAAAGTTGACGACGTCCGGCGGCTGCTTAACGCGGGCGCCGACAAGATTTCGATCAACACTGCCGCTGTACAGACGCCTCAATTGGTGGCCGACGCCAGTGCACGCTTTGGCTCGCAGTGCATCGTCGTCGCGATCGACGCACGCCGTCGCGTCGATTCAACAACGAAGGCAACCCCAGGATCAGACGTACCAGGCTGGGATGTCTACACACACGGCGGACGCACATCGACCGGAATCGATGTGGTGGACTGGGCACGGAGGGTGGTCGAACTTGGCGCCGGTGAAATTCTTTTGACCAGCATGGATCGCGATGGAACCAAGTCGGGCTTCGATCTTGAGCTCACGCGCGCAGTATCCGATGCCGTCTCGGTGCCGGTGATCGCATCGGGCGGCGTCGGCACACTGCAGCACTTGGCCGATGGTGTGATGCTGGGGCGCGCTGACGCCGTACTGGCGGCGTCGATTTTTCACTTCGGCGAATTCACTGTGCGTGAGGCAAAAGAACATATGGCCCAGTGCGGTATTCCGATGAGGTTGTCGTGACCTGGCTCGACGATGTCCACTTCGACGCCAACGGATTGGTGACCGTGATTGCGCAGGATGCGGCGACCGCGCGCGTGCTGATGGTCGCGTGGGCGAACCGCGACGCGCTGGCTGAAACCGCGGCGTCCCGCGGCGCGGTGTACTGGTCGCGCTCGCGCGACAGGCGATGGCGCAAGGGCGAGGAGTCCGGGCATCGCCAAAAAGTCGTCGAGATACGCCTCGATTGCGATGGCGATGTCGTGTTGTACGCTGTCGAGCAGACGGGCGGTGTCGCCTGCCACACGGGTCGAGAGAGCTGTTTTTTCCGCCGGCTCGACGGCGAAGAGTGGCAGGCGGTCGATCCAGTGTTGAAAGACCCCGAATTGATCTATGCCAAATGAGTGACGCGATACTGAAGCAGCTGGCCGATGTGATCGATTCGCGCAAAGGCGCCGATGCCGCCGAGTCTTATGTCGCGCGCCTGTTCGCCCTAGGCGACGATGCAATTCTGAAGAAGATCGGCGAAGAGGCCACCGAGACGGTTCTGGCTGCGAAAGACGGAGCCGGCGAGCGCATCGTGTCCGAAACCGCAGACCTTTGGTTTCACTGCATGGTCATGCTTTCGCATTACGGCCTGCGCCCCGAGAACGTGCTGCAGGAGCTGTCACGCCGCGCCGGGACCTCCGGCATCGAAGAACAGGCGCTGCGCAAGGCGCTCGCCCGGGGTCTCTAACGGTGAGCGACGCCGATTGCCTGTTCTGCCGCATCAGCCGCGGTGAAATACCGAGTAAAAAGGTATTCGAAGACGACGATGTGCTGGCGTTTCACGACATCCATCCTGCTGCCCCAGTGCACTTTCTGATAATCCCGAAGTCTCATGTCGATTCACTGCTTACTTCCGGACCGGAACACGAGGCGGCGTTGGGTAAAATGGTTGCCCTTGCGCCGCGCCTCGCGAAGGAACAAGGCTGCGACAATGGCTTTCGGCTCGTGATCAACAACGGTCCGGACGGCGGGCAGGAGGTTAATCACTTGCACATCCACATCCTGGGCGGACCGCGCCCGTGGAAACGTCTGTAGGAGCACGAAATGGGTTCATTCTCGATTTGGCACTGGTTGATCGTCCTGCTGGTCATCATCCTGATCTTCGGCACCGCCAAGCTGAAAAACATCGGCAAGGACATGGGCGGCGCCATCAAAGGGTTCAAGGAAGGCATGAAGGACGGGACCGCCGACGATGTCGCAACGAGCAAGGTCGACGATCGGCGCCAGGTGCCAGGGCAAACGATCGACGTCCAAGCCAAGGAAAAAGGCCCGGCGTCCAACGTCTAGTCTGCTCAGGCGGTAGCGCGACGACGTGCGGCGCTGCCTTCGACCTCTCTGATGTTCGACTTCAGTTTCGGTGAGCTTGCGGTCATCGGTACCGTGGCGCTGGTCGTGCTCGGCCCCGAGCGACTGCCGCGCGTTGCGCGCACGGTCGGCGAGTGGGCCGGCAAGGCGCAGCGTTACGTGGCGCAGGTCAAGGCGGACATCAACCGCGAAGTCGAACTCGCAGAGCTAAAGAAGCTGCAGGACGAGGCGCGCGATGTTGCGCGCTCGATTGAATCAACGGTGCAGGGAAATATATCCAGCTTGCAGGCGGGCATCGACTCGACAGTGAAGAGCCTTAATACGGGATTCGAAGATCCCGCAACAGCAAACAGCTCACCACCGACAGATTATTCGTGGGACGGCACGACCTACGTCGATCGGACGATTCGACGGCGCTACAAGCCCGGTCCAACCATCTATGAATTGAGCGAAGAGATTGCGAAGCTGAAGCGGCAGCTGGCGATGCCTGATGCATCCAGTGCACCGCGGCACAAGCGCGCACCGCGCGCGCGCATCAACAAAGCGCGAATCCGCCGTTAGTGTCTGTCTCAGATCGTCGTTCCAGAGCGGTATTGATGCCGGGGGAAGCGCTCCCTAAGCCGTCGCGCGTCGAGATCGCTTCCTGGATATTGATAGGTGCCGCGCTGCTGCTTGTATTGCGGCTGCACCTGCTGACCGCGCTGCTGTCCGGCCTTCTGATTTTCGCGCTGGTGCACATGATCGCACCGCGGCTGCAGCGGCGCTTTTTCGGCCGCCGGCCGCGCATGGTGGCCGTCGCGTTGCTATCTATGGTCATCGTGGCTCTGATCAGCGCCGTCGCTATCGCCGTTATTGCATTCATGCGAAGCGAGGCGAGCAGCCTGCCAGCGCTTCTGCACAAGGTCGCTGACATCCTGGAGCGCGCAAAGTCGGCACTGCCTTCATGGGCCGTCGATTACATGCCAGGCACCGTCGATGAACTGCAGGAAAACGTGCTCGAGTGGCTGACTACTCATGCAGGCGAGTTGCGCCTGGCAGGGACAGAAACCTTGCGCACGATCGCGCACGTTTTGATTGGCCTGATCGTCGGCGCGATGCTTGCATTGCATGAGGCCGTCGACGCGGCCGCGGGCAGGCCGCTTGCAAGTGCGCTGGCGGCGCGTGCGACCAGACTCGGCGACGCGTTTCGCCGTGTTGTTTTCGCGCAGGTGCGCATATCACTGATCAACACCACGTTTACCGCGATTTATCTGATGGTCGTGTTGCCGCTTGTCGGCATTCACTTGCCCTTAACCAAAACGATGATCGCCATCACGTTTGTAGCAGGGCTGCTACCGGTCATAGGTAATCTGATATCGAACACGGTGATCGTCGTCGTCAGCCTGGCGTACTCTGTTCACATCGCTATTGCATCGCTCGTTTTTCTGGTCGTTATCCATAAGCTCGAGTACTTCCTGAATGCCAAGATCATCGGCAGCCAGATCCAGGCGAGCGCCTGGGAGCTTTTGATTGCAATGCTCTTAATGGAGGCGGCATTTGGTCTTCCAGGCCTGGTCGCCGCGCCGATTTATTACGCCTATGTGAAAGCCGAGCTTGCCGCCCGCGGCCTGATTTAGGCTCGAGCGTCACTAGCGCGGCGGGGATCAGGCGTGGAGTGAGGCAATTTCGAGCGAGCGCTGGCTATACTAAGTTGAAGCGAGTGCGATGATGTCTGAGTCTTCACCACCGACGCGTTCGGGCAGCGACCCGGCCTGACGCCGATGTCCTCCAATACCGAAGAACCGGCCGCGGAACAAAGTTTTCTGTCGCATCTGGTCGAGCTTCGGCAGCGCATCGTGCGTGCCGCGATCGCCATCATCATTGTCTTCATTCCGATGGCATTTTTCATGCAGCAGATTTTCGACTTTCTGTCGAAGCCGATGCTGGCGGCGCTGCCGGCCGGGACCAAACTGCTCGCTACCGGCGTCATCACGCCGTTCATGGTTCCCTTGAAAGTCACCTTGTTTGCTGCATTTCTAATCGCACTGCCCTACGTGTTGTGGCAGGCGTGGGCGTTCGTTGCGCCGGGGCTTTACCGGCACGAGAAACGTCTGGCTGCGCCGCTGATCGCGTCTAGCGTGCTGATGTTTTTCGTCGGCATGGCGTACTGCTACTTCGTCGTATTTGGCTTTGTGTTCAAGTTCATCGCCGGCTTCGCGCCGGTGTCGGTCCAGGTAGCGCCGGACATCGAAGCGTATTTTGGTTTTGTGATGAGTCTTTTCATCGCCTTTGGCCTTACGTTCGAAGTCCCGATCGTTGTTGTGCTGCTGGTGCGCTTCGGCATTGCGAGCATCGACAAATTGAAAAAAGCGCGCCCGTACGTGATCGTTGGCGCGTTCATCATCGCAGCGATCTTTACGCCGCCCGATGTCCTGTCGCAATTGTTGCTGGCGATTCCGCTGTGCGTCTTGTACGAACTGGGAATCGTCATTGCCCGTTTCGTCGGCGGGCCGAAAGCGGCCGAAGAAACAGCACCCTCGCAGGAAGCATCGACGTGAGACGCATCTTTGCGCTGTGGCTCGCGCTGGTTCTTGGCAGCAGCGTTTATGCGCGACCGGTCCACATCGTTCCGGGCGACGATGTCGATGTTGTCGCCGGCTGGAATGCGTATATCGCGAACGACCCGGCGCGCGCGCTGACGCACTATCGAAAGGCCGCCGATCGCAACAATCGCGTGGCGCAATTCAACCTGGCGGTGATGTTGCTGTCAGGCGAAGGGACACCTGCGGATCCGACAACGGGAGTCGATTGGCTGCGCAAATCGGCCGACCACGGATTCTCGCGTGCGCAATTTGCATTGGCCTTGCTGTATGAACGCGGCGAGCACGTTAAGCGCTCGCTGGAAGACGCCACCGGTTGGTTTCGCAAGGCCGCCGAGCAAAATCATCTGGCAGCGCAGGTCGGATTGGCAACGCAATATTTCCTCGGCCGCGGTGCGCCCCGCGATTTCAAGCTTGCCGCACAGTGGTACGAGCGGGCGGCCGAACAAGGTGATTCGTCCTCAGCCTATATCGTCGCCAGCTTGTACGAAAAAGGGGATGGCGTGCCGCAGGATCTAAATCGCGCCTGGCATTGGTATCGAGAGGCCGCTAACTCGGGCGACCCGGTGGCGGTGATCAAAGCGCGCGAAATGCGCGAAAAATTAACCAGGTAGCGGGAGCACTATCGCGAACGCGGCGTCGGCCGCTCGCCGACCGCAACCTGCACGTCGAGCTCTCGCCCGCCGCGCACGACTCTGACCTTCGCGTCCGAGCCCGGTGGCAATTGCGAAATCTGATTCAGCATCGCCTTGCTGTTGACGACCGGCTGGCCGTTGATGCTGAGCATGACGTCCCCGGGCTCGAGGCCAGCCTTACCGGCGGGGCTCGCGCGTTGCACGCCCTTCAAGACGACGCCTTCATCGCGTGACAGACGCAGCAAGCCGGCCATCTCAGGCGTGATGTCTTCGGGCTCGACGCCGAAGTAGCCGCGCTGCACCTTGCCGGTCTTAATGAGCTGATCCATTACCTGCGTGACCAGCGTCGAAGGAATCGCGAAGCCGATGCCGATCGAGCCGCCGGTGCGCGAAAAGATCGCCGTGTTAATGCCGACCAGATTGCCGTTCGAATCGACCAGCGCGCCACCCGAGTTGCCCTGATTGATCGCGGCATCGGTTTGAATGAAGTTCTCGAAAGTGTTGATGCCGAGATTCGTGCGGCCCAGCGCGGAGACTATGCCCATCGTTACCGTTTGACCGACGTCGAATGGATTGCCGATGGCGAGCACCACGTCCCCCACCTGCAGCGAATCCGAGCGTCCAAACGTGATTGCCGGCAAATCGCGCGCTTCGATCTTCAACACTGCGAGATCGCTTTCAGGGTCTGCGCCGACCAGCCTGGCTTCGAACTGACGCCCGTCCGAGAGCGCCACCGCGATCTCATCGGCGGCCTGCACGACGTGATTGTTGGTCAATACAAAGCCATCACGCGTGGCGACCACACCCGAACCTAGGCTCGCGACCCGATCGCTGCCACGCGCGTCCCCGAAAAAGTATCGGTACAGCGGATCGTCGCCGGCACCGCGGCGGCGCACATCCTTGGTTGTGTAGACGTTGACGACGGCAGGTGCAGCCAGCTTGACGGCAGCACCGTAGGACGTCAGCGCATTGGCTCGCACGTCCGGAACAACCGCCTCCTTGATGCCAAGGCTTTCAGCGGCGGGCAGTGGCGCCGACGCGTCGGGGCGGCGTGCAAGCCACTCCGGCCGCAGCGTGGAGACGATGAAGAGCAGCGCCAGGCCGATCGTGGTGGCTTGGGCGAAAACGAGCCAGAGGCGACGCATCATGTTGAAGTGGATACGGGAAACACCAGCCGGGATTGTCCTGGACCGCCGTAGCAGCAAGCATTATTCCCCACGGCGGCAGTCGCAGACGCGCCGTTGGTCCGCGCTTGGGCGCCGCACCGCTGCGCCAGCGTTAGCGCCGCTTCAACTCATCGCGAATCTCACGCAGCAGCACCACGTCTTCAGCGGCCGGGGGCGCCGCCGCATCCAAACGAGAGCGCACACGATTGACCGCCTTGATCATCCAGAAGATCACGAACGCCAGAATCACGAAATTCAGCAGAATGGTCACAAAGTTGCCCCACGCAACTACGACCGCAGACGTGCGCGCGGCGGCCAGCGGCGTTCCGGGCCCGACACTGCCCGAAATCACCCAATACTGATTCGTGAAATCGACCCTGCCACCCAGGACTGCGTTGATCAGGGGCATGACTACGTCGTTGACGAGCGAATCGACGATCCTTCCGAACGCCGCGCCGATGATGATGCCGACCGCGAGGTCGATCACATTTCCCTTGACCGCGAAGTCGCGGAACTCCTTCATCATTCCCATAGGTCCTCCGGCTTGGTGCCTGCCAGTCTAGCGAGAGTGGAAATCGGCGAGTCGGATCAAGTAGAATGCCGCGCTGCTGTTTGGGACACGATGCTGTTTGTGACGCGAACTGAAGTCATGAAGCTTGGGCAGCGTGCCGTATTCAGCCTACTGCACGCCCGCTTCGTCAACTCCTAACTCCCACCCCTCAATCCGGGATTTTCATGTCGACGACCACCGTCACCGAAAGTGGCGAGCCACTTGATAAGCCGAATCAGCCGATAGACAAGGAGCGCCGGGCCACGATCGCCGTCGCCGCCGTGGTCGGAGGCGCTGGAGTTGTTGCTGCTGCAGTGCCATTCGTTACTTCGCTGATGCCGTCGGAACGAGCCAAGGCTGCCGGCGCTCCGGTGGAAGCGGACATCTCAGGCATGGCGCCAGGCGAGATGCGCTCTTTTGAATGGCAGGGCCGGCCCGTGTGGGTTTTGAATCGCACGCCGCAGATGCTGCAGTCGATCCGCAAGGCCGACGGCGAAGTCGCCGATCCGAAATCGGTCCGCACTGCGTTTCCCACGCCGATTTATGCGCGCAACGAATTTCGGTCGATCAAGCCGGAATATTTGGTGGCGGTGGGCATCTGCACGCACTTGGGCTGCAATCCGATCGGCCCGTTTGCGCCGGGCGCGAACTCTATGTTGGGCGCCGAGCCCGGCTTCGTGTGCCCGTGCCATGGCTCGACGTTCGACCTGGCCGGCCGTGTCTACAAGAACAAGCCCGCGCCTGACAACCTTCCAGTGCCGCCGCATAAGTATTTGTCGGCCAACGTCGTGCTGATCGGCGACGACTCAAAGGGCTGATCGCGATGGCGCAACAGAAGGGCGAAGCTACAAGCAACTACACCGGGCTGCTGGGATGGTTCGACGCGCGGATGCCGACCGTAATGTCGGAATTCAAGAAGCACGCCTCCGAGTATTACGCGCCGAAGAATTTTAACTTCTGGTACATCTTCGGCGGCATAGCGATCGTCGTGCTGGTGCTGCAGATTCTTACCGGCATTTTCCTGACGATGCACTACAAGCCCGATGCGAATCTGGCGTTTGCGTCGGTCGAGTACATCATGCGCGATGTACCGGGCGGGTGGTTCATTCGCTACATGCATTCCACCGGTGCGTCGTTCTTCTTCATCGTCGTTTACCTGCACATGTTTCGCGCGCTGCTCTATGGCAGCTACCGGCGCCCGCGCGAGCTGATCTGGATTTTTGGCTGCCTTCTGTTTCTGATGCTGATGGCCGAGGCATTCTTCGGTTATCTGCTGCCGTGGGGGCAAATGAGCTACTGGGGCGCGCAGGTGATCGTTAACCTCTTCGGCGCGATTCCCCTGATCGGTCCTGATCTCGCGATCTTCATTCGCGGCGACTACGTCGTCGGCGACGCGACGCTCAACCGCTTCTTCAGTTTCCACGTCATCGCCGTGCCGC
>DATLMT010000002.1:0-4753 GCA_035537135.1 Burkholderiaceae bacterium
CGCACAAGCTCGCGGCTCAATAAAGCAGGACCACGCTGAGTCCGACAGCCGCGCCGATAATCGCACCTGCGGCAACGTCGCTCGGATAATGTAAACCCAGCGCGACGCGCGATAGCGCAATCAGAAGCACGAGCGGACTAAGCGCCGCGCCAATCAACGGGAAGTGCCAAGTAAACACGAACGCGAAGGCCACCGCGTGCAGCGTGTGTCCCGATGGGAAGCTGAATTTGTCCAGTGCACGCACGCAGGCTCGAATATCAGGACAGGCAACAAACGGACGCGGCCGGCCGATCGAGTGCTTGAGCCAGAAATACAATGGCAGATTGAGCAAGCCAGCAAGCGTCATTTGCGCGGCAACGTCTCGACCATTCGTGCCGCCGATCAATGCCAACGCAGCAATCAGGACGTACCAAAATAAACCGTCGCCCAGCCGGCTGACGATAACGAGCGCCTTGACGGGCGTTTGATAGCGCGCGACGCGGTGTAACCATTGCGCCCATAGCAGGTCGCGTTCGACCCACACATCACGGCGTGCGTTACGCAGCGCACGATCCAACAACAGGTATTTCGACTGCATGTGCTGCGTCCGATAGACAATATTCAAATCGATTGATCACCGCGTCCCAGTTGGCCGCGATTCCGGCGCGGCGCGCTCCTGAGCGAATCATGCCGAGCCACCGGAACTGATGCGCCACAGCACACGTGCCGGCTATGAAACCTTGTTCGTCCTCGGGCCCAACCAACACACCGCTGGTTCCATCGTCGATGTGCACTGCTGCCGCGCCCGACCGGAACGCCACCACTAAGAGTCCCGAGGCAAGCGCTTCCAGCGTCACGTTGCCGAAAGTCTCAGTCAAACTAGGAAAGAGGAAAATGTCCGCCGATGCGTAATATTTCGCCAGCTCGCCACCACGCTGCGGGCCGGTGAAGATCGCTTCCGGGTGCGCACGCGCCAGCTTTTCGCGCAGAGGCCCATCTCCTACCACCACAAACCTGGCGCCAGGGAGCCGCGCGCGCACCGCTTCATAAGCGCGAAAGGCTAGCGGAACGTTTTTCTCGGAGGCTAGACGGCCCACATAAAGCAGCACCGGGCTGCGCTCATCCACACCCCACTCAGCGCGTAACTTCGCACATGCGTGCCGTGGCGAAAAACGTTCAGCGTCCACACCGCGTCCTACCACCTCAGTACGGGTGAAACCCTGCCGCGCCAACGCGTTGCTGACCGCAGAGGTCGGAACAAACGTCCGGTCCGTGGCGTTATGAAAATACTTCAGATATCCGCCCACCACCCCACGCAACAAGCCGAAACCATAGTGCTCACTGTACTGATCAAAGTTCGTGCGGAAGTCGGAAGTGACGGGCAGCGCATTGTTGCGCGCCGCGCGCACTGCCGCCCATCCGAGAGGACCTTCAGTGGCCACGTGGACTAGGTCGGGACGCGTCCGCTGCCAGCGCTTACCCAGCCGCGAAATCAGCGGGAGCCCAATTCTCAAATCGCGATACATCGGTAGCGGCACTCCCGGGGAGCGCCACTCTTCAATCGTGTCTGAATGGCTCTCATGTGCCTGCCGCGGCCGAATCAATTCAACCACGTGGCCGCGGGCCCGCAGCCCCCGCACGAAGCGCTCAGCCGTTAAGGCAACGCCGTTGATTTCCGGAGGAAAAGTCTCGGTGACGTAGGCGAGGCGCACAATCTAGCCCAACAAGCAACATCGATGCCGGCCCACCCAGGCCGACGTTACGCCAGCACCCGACGATGGCTGACCTAGTTCGGCCGGTCGTTCAAACTACGGCGAACCAACACACGAAGGCGACGCGTAATCGGGTCACTGCGACGATCAACCGGAATGCGGTCAGGATGATCAGTGGGTTCGCGGCTTAGTTTGTCTGTCAGCGGAACGAGTGAGAACGGGAGGCTAGGAGGAATTTGTGTCATGGCGTCTCTCATTGATCGTGTAGCAGCCGAGCAAAGCGCGTGCCTGGCGATATCCGACTCATTCTACGCGCCCTGATAAGGCGTTTCGATTACCGAGAGCTTCACATAATGTCTGTCAAACGCGGCGCAGCAGTGGTTTTCTGCCGGCTTGGCGCGCCGGCGTCGCTTCAGTCAGCGATGGAGTCGAGTCGCCCTCCAGTACGCGGCGGCGGCGACGCCTTAAGCCGATTCCAAGTAACGCTCGCATCGTCGGCAACTCAGGCCTTCCACGGTCGAGATAGACGCACCACAGCCGCAAATTCTTGGACCGCCGAGCTGCGCTTCGAATGATTACGAGCAGGGGCACAGCGAGAAACGCTCCCGCTACGCCCCACATCCACGCACACACCATCACCGCAAGAAAGACAAAGAGCGGACTCATCTCAAGCCTCCGGCCGACAATCCATGGCGCGATGAAGTTGCTTTCTATGACATTGATAACAGCGTACGCAAGCGCTGGCGCAATGATCTCGCCGAATGTTGTGTAAGTGATCGTGCCAGCCAGCAGCAACAGAGCCACAAAAACGAGCGGTCCCAGATAGGGAATGAAACCCAACACCGCGATGATGACGCCCCATAAGATAGGACTCGGAAAACCAATCGCCATAAGCGCAAGCGTGGTCGCAATCCCAACGCCGGCGTTGATCATTGCCTGCGTGCCCAGGTAACGCGCGATATCACGCTGCGCCGCTCGAAAGCCGCCAAGCACGGCAACTCGGACGCGGCGCTTGGGAATCGCCTCCACGGTGCGCGCCATCAGCCAGCGCTCCGATGCGAGAAAGAAGAACAGAAGAATGATGGTCGCAACAGTTGACACCGTCACCCACGTGGCGCGCTTGAGCAGCGAGCCAGTCAATGCAATGCCCTCGATGGCAATCTTGTCTTTAAGCGGGTCAGAGGTCGGGAGCGCTTGTGCGGAAATTTCAGCTGCCGGGCGGCCCTTGCTGCTCATGGGTCGCAGCGCGATTTCGGGCGGTGCCATGAAGGGCACCGATTTGCGCAAGCGCTCGTACGAATCGATCAATTGCTGCACCGACCTCGGTGCCCGGGCCATCCATTCGCTGGCTGGCGCCACGAGGCGACTTGCTAGCAGTCCCAGCGTGAAGAGCAGCCCGAAAACTACAACCGCTGCGCCCGTTGCATCGTTGAGCCCGCGGTGGCGCAGTATGCGCACCAGCGGCGCAAGAAGAAACGTCAGGATAATTGCGATCGCGACCGGAAGCACGACCTCACGCGCGCTTTCCAGCAGAAAGATCAACGCAACAAACGCGATGACCTTCACTGCTAACGGCGCGCGCGGACGCTCTATCGTCCCGCTAGGCGAAGCTGCCATTGTTCGAGTAATCGACCGGTGCGAAGTTGCGGCGATAGTAATGCACCGATGACTGTCAAACCGTTTCGGCGTCTCTCTCGATATTCGCCTCGCGCTGCGAATAGCTTTCCAGGCGGTTATAGAGCGTCTTCAGGCTGATCCCTAGAATCGCTGCGGCGCGCTTCTTGACGTTGCCGCAACGCGCAAGCGTTGCCATGGTCACGCGCTGCTGAATTTCGTCAAGCGGAGTTCCGATTTTCACGGTGATCTCGTCGTGATCGGCGCGCGTCGCAGCCACCTCCGGCGGTGCCTGGTCATCGATCACGGTGTCGGCCAGCAAATAGGCGCGCTGCACATAGTTTTTCAGCTCGCGCACATTTCCGGGCCATGAATGCGCATACAGCGATGCGGTCGCGGCAGGCGCAAAACGCTTCGCTGAATTTTCTGTGGCATTTAATTCATCCAGAAAATGCTGAGCCAGCATTTCCAGATCCCCGCCTCGCTCACGTAACGGCGGGAGAGGAATGGGGAACACGTTGAGACGGTGATACAAATCGGCGCGGAACTTGCCGTCGGCCACCGCTTTGTCCGGCTGCTTGTTCGTGGCAGCGATGATCCGCACGTCGGCTGCGATCGGCCTTGATGTGCCAACGCGGACGAAGGTTCCGGTTTCGAGGACGCGTAGCAACTTCACCTGCAGCGCAAGCGGCATTTCGGTGATCTCGTCGAGTAGCAGTGTGCCGCCGCCGGCGCGCTCGAAGAAACCCTTGTGCGTGTGACCGGCCCCAACTGGACCGCCTTCGTTACCGAACAATTCACTGTCGATGGCGTGTGGCGACATGGCGCAATGAATTGCTAGAAACGGTGCACGCTTACGCTTCGACAAGTCGTGAATGGTGTGGGCTGCGAGCTCCTTACCAGTACCGCTTTCGCCGATTAGCAGGACGCTCGCGGACGTCGGCGCCACCCGTGCGATCTTGTCATACAGCGACTGCATCGGTGGCGACGCTCCCACGAGGTGGCCGAAGCGCCCCACTTTGCGCAGCTCATCCCTCAACTCGCCTATTTCGTGCTTTAGATCGACGGTGCGCGGCTGCCGCCGCAGAAGGCTCGAGAGTCGTTCGATGTCGATAGGTTTGACCAAGTAATCGGTCGCACCAATTCGCAGCGCTTCTACCGCGGTGGCAAGCGAAGCATTGCCGGTGACAACTACGACTTCGGTTTGGACCGCGCGGTCGAGATCTCCGATCAGCTCCATGCCGCTTCCGTCGGGAAGTTGCAAATCAGTCAGCAGAATGTCGGGACACTGGCGCTCCAGATGTACGCGGGCTGAATGCAATGAATCGGCGGCGGCCACGGTAAAGCCTTCGCCTCGCGCTACCTGGGACAAAAGCTCGCGCGTGTCCGTATCGTCGTCAACGATGAGCGCCTGCGGCACGGGGTCTACCTGTTTAAGTTTCTCCCCC
>DATLMT010000003.1:0-6123 GCA_035537135.1 Burkholderiaceae bacterium
TCTCCCAGTTGTCTTCAACGAAGCGGATGTCGTTCACGAGAGCATCGATGCCGAGCGCTGCGAGCGAGCCGAGGTAAACGTCAAGAATGTCGCTCGGCGACGGTTTCAGCACGACCTGAAACTGATGATGCTGGTGCAAACGATTGGGATTTTCGCCGTAGCGTGCATCCTTTGGCCGCCGAGACGGCTGCACATACGCCGCGCGCCAGGGCTCAGGGCCGATTGCGCGCAGGAACGTCGCCGGATGCGATGTACCAGCCCCCACTTCAAGATCGAGCGGCTGCAAAAGCGCGCAGCCCTGCTCGCCCCAATACTCTTGCAACCGCAAGATGGTTTCCTGAAACGTCATCGCGCAACGATTGTACGGACCGGACCGGCTGCGCGATTACTTTCTTCTGACAAGCGCACACAGCACCAACAGTGCCGCCAACCCAAGCGCAGGCCAGTTTCCAAAACGGATAAAAGGCGTCATTCCCTCGACACCCTGCACCTGTCCGTTAACCGCGCCTACCGTCAGATACGGAGCCTGTGCAACGACTTCGCCACGGGCGTCAATGATTGCGGTCGCGCCGGTATTGGTGGCGCGCAGCATCGGGTGCTGCGTTTCGAGCACTCGCATCCGAGAGATTTGCAGATGCTGCGGCAGCGCCAGCGAATCGTTAAACCAAGCGAGATTGGAAATGTTCAACATCAGGGTGGGCGCCGGACTGCCCGTGTGCCACGCATCGATTATTTCGGCTCCGAACAAATCTTCGTAGCAGATATTGACTGCGATCCGCTGTCCGGCGAGGGCGATCGGCTGCGCACTCGCGCCGCGCTGCTGATCACCAATCGGCATTTTCATTTGATCAACGAACCAGCGAAATCCCGGTGGAATGAATTCGCCGAAGGGCACGAGATGACGTTTGCTGTACCGGCGCAGTGTTGCATCGCCCGGCGCGTACCCCACCGCGCTGTTGAAATAACGGGCGCGCGGTTCCTCCAGGAAAATTCCGAAGATCACGGCAGTCTGATGCTGTTGCGCAAACTCACGAAACGTCTGCAGGTAAGAGGGCGGCACATGCTGCATCGGCACCGGAAAAATCGACTCCGGCATAGCGACCAGATCAACCCGCGGCCCTTGCATCAGCGCCAAGTGGGACGTAAACGTGCGCGCAATGCCGTCGGGCTCGAACTTCAGATCCTGCGGCACGTTTGCCTGCACTAGTCGCACACTGATCGGTGCACCCGCCGGCATCGTCCACGAGTGCGTTCGGCTGAGCCACCCACCCCCGATAACCATGACGAATACCGCTACCACCCAACCGTAGCGGCGCTGCGGCAACGTCAGCAAACTTAGCGCGCCAGCCAGCAACGCCGCCATCAGCGTGACGCCATACATGCCCAGCGTCGGCGCCCAGCCAGCAAGCGGACCATCGGTGTGCGCATACCCACTTGCGACCCAGGGAAAGCCGGTAAACACCGTCCCGCGCAGCCATTCGCTGATCATCCATAACGCGGGCAAGCCGATCGCCAGTCGCAATAGCGGATGGCGAAACAATGTGTGAGCGATGCCAAGCGCCAGAGCCGGATACAGCGCGAGGTATGCGCAGAACGCCGCGGTGGCCGCACCCGCCAGCACCACTGGCATCAGCCCGTAGACGTGCATGCTGATGTACACCCACGAGACGCCGACGCCAAACCAGCCCATACCGAATGCGAAGCCGAGCAGACCCGCGCTGCGCGCCGATCCGGCGTGCGCGGCGAGCGCAAATAGCGCGGCAAGAGCCAGCACCTGCAGCCACGGCAAATCAAACGGCGCAAACGAGCAGGCGTGTATTACGCCGGCCAGCAAAGCGACAAGCGGCCGCAAACGACGTATGTTCATTTCGGATATGAGGGAACGCGCAGCATTGTGCCCGGCTGCGTCGTACTGCTCGCCGCTATGCGATGTGCTTCTGCTCTATTGTCTCTGAGAATTCTTCGACCACCGTTTTTTTCGGCAGCCGCGTGACCATGAACAGGTGTGGGCGGCGCGCATCGGCGCGCATCACTTCAAATCGAAGCTCGTCGAGTTCGACCACGTCGCCGCGCTTGGGCACGCGGCCCAGCTGCTCGCTCAACAACCCGCCGATCGTATCGAATGTCGACTCGGGCAGCGACGTGCCGAACCTCGCATTGAACAGCCCGATCTCAGTCAGCGCCCTGACGCGATAGCGTCCTTCGCCTTCAGCGACGATCGCTCCGTCGCTCTCGTCCACGTCGTGCTCGTCTTCGATGTCGCCAACAATCTGTTCGAGCACGTCCTCGATCGTGATCAGCCCAGCGACCCCGCCGTACTCATCGACCACGATGGCCATGTGATTGCGATGGGCACGAAAATCGCGCAACAGCACATTGAGCGGCTTGCTCTCCGGAATGAAAATCGCCGGCCTAAGGCTGGCGCGTAAATCGAAATCGGCTTCGGTGTAGTAGCGCAGCAGATCCTTGGCCAGCAGAATTCCGACTACTTGGTCGCGGCTGCCTTCGATTACCGGGAAGCGCGAGTGCGCCGTGCTGATGACAAACGGAATCCAGGTCTGCGGAGCGTCGGCGATGTCAACGACGTCCATTTGCGAGCGCGGAATCATCAGGTCGCGCGCCCGCAGCTCGGAGACCTGCAGCACCCCTTCGATCATCGAAAGCGCGTCGGCGTCGAGCAGATCGCGGTCGTGGGCGTCATGCAGCGCCTGCAGCAGATCCTCGCGATTCTCCGGCTCGCGAAAAATAAATGCGCTCAGGCGTTCAAGCAGGGACTTGTGTTTTTGGGACGGTTGAAAACGGCTAGACGGAGGTTCTGACATGCAGGAAGGAGAGCTATCGGCGTGCCGACCACTTTCCCCGCGGTTGTGACAAATTCAGAATACACGAGCTTGAGTTGACAATAACCTGCGACGCACAATCAGTACGGAGGCAGCTTGCCAAGCGATCGCAGAACCTCTGTCTCCCGCGCGGCGACCGCGCGCGCCGCCGTCGCGTTGTCATGGTGGTGCCCATGCGCATGCAGCGTGGCATGCACTACGAGATGCGCCAGATGATCGTAAACCGATTTGCGCAACACCCCGGCTTCGCGCTTCATCACCGGGACGCAGATGACGATGTCGGCTTGCACTGCCGGCTGCGTCGAATACGAGAACGTCAGCACGTCAGTAGCGTAGTCCTTGCCCCGGTAATGCCGATTCAGGCGCCGACCCTCGTTAGCTCCAACGAAACGCAGCGTCAGTTGCGAGTCGCGCACGATCGCGGCCGCAACCCAGCGCAAAAGCGTCGAGCGCACCGGCAAGCCGGCGAATTGCTCGTGCCCCTGAATCGATAGTGTCAGTGCCGGCAAGCTCGACTAGCTCGCGCGGCGGCGGGTGGAGTCAGCCACCAGCGCAGCAACGGGTCGGGCAGCCTCCGCCGCTTGGATGCGCTCTTCGGCAGCCTCATAAGCTTCGACGATGCGGCCCACCAGTGGGTGCCGCACGACGTCGGCCGCGGTGAAATACGTAAAGGCGATGCCGCGTACTTCAGCCAACACATGTTGCGCCTCGATCAGGCCGCTGGCAGTTCCGCGTGGCAGATCCATCTGTGTCACATCGCCGGTGACAACGGCCTTCGAGCCGAAGCCGATGCGCGTCAAGAACATCTTCATCTGTTCGCGCGTGGTGTTCTGCGCTTCGTCGAGGATCACAAACGACTGGTTCAGCGTGCGGCCGCGCATATACGCTAGCGGTGCGATCTCGATCGTTTGCCGCTCCAGCAGCCGCTGCGTCTTGTCAAAGCCGAGCAGATCGAACAGCGCGTCGTACAGCGGACGCAGGTACGGATCTACCTTTTGCGCAAGATCGCCGGGAAGGAATCCCAGACGCTCGCCCGCCTCGACCGCCGGCCGTGTCAAGACGATGCGCTTGACGACGTCGCGCTCGAGCGCATCGACCGCCGCCGCGACCGCGAGGTAGGTTTTACCGGTACCCGCGGGCCCGATACCGATCGTAATGTCGTGCGCGAGAATGGCTTCGATGTAATCACGCTGCCGCGGTGTACGCCCTCGCAAATCAGGACGCCGCGTATGCAGCTGCGGTAAAGATGAGTCCTCGGCGGCGTCCAGATCGCGCGGCACGTCCCGTTGGCCACGCAGCTCGACAAAATAGAGTTGAATATCGTCCACCGTAATCGTGCGCTGCGTCTTGCGCGCGCGCTCGAGAAAGAACTCGAGCACTGCTATCGCCGCTTGCGCATTTTCCGACCCGCCCTCAATGCGAAACTGGTGGCCGCGGCGCGCGATCGACACATCGAGCTCGGTCTCCATCTGCCGCAAATTGGCATCGAGCGCGCCGGTCACGTTCGCCAGCTCGGCGTTACTCGCGTCGGCCGCGAACCTTAGTACCTTCTTTGCCGCCGACGCTCGTTTCGTCAAATGATCCCCGCAGTGTTACGGGACACTATGCTCCCGATCTCAGCATCGGCGCCTTCAGCGCTTCGGTGAGCGTCTCCGACGCTTCGGCGTAGTGTGCGCGCGTCTCCGCGCTGAGACCCGCTTTATTTGCCGCACTTGCCAACCAGTCGCGCAGCTGCCGCGCATCGCGGCGGAGCAGCGCGCGTGCGTCTGCCGGATAGCTACCCGATGAACCCAGCAGCCCCGCCGTCAGCCGCCGCAGATGCTCACGCTGCAGATTGCGGCGCATCACATCGCTGTCCGCGCCAATGCGCGCTTCTTCCCAGATCGAGCGCTGCACGGTTCCGTACAACTCGGACAGCGTGAACGGCTCGGCTTGCTTACCGCGCTGTCCCGCTGCGCGCCCGCCGTTTTCAACCACCCGGCGTGCAATGACGGGGCTCATCAGCCGGTTCAGCACATCGCGCTGCACGGTGAGAACGCGCTCGGGCAAATTAAGCTCGAACGGGGACCCGGATGCCACATAGTTGCTGTTCAAAAACTGCGAGTCGCGCTCGAGCCGCTCGGTCACGAGCTTGCGCAAAAATTCCGGCGACACCTTGAAACTGTCACTGCGCAACAATCCGTCGGCAATGAGAGTCAGCGCTTCGCGCTGCTTGGCGGCATCGATCGGCGTGACCGGGAGGCGAGCTGTGCCGGCGTAGTCATTGACGATCTCGGAGCCGCCCACGTACTTGGCCGCCGTGCCCATTGCATAGCCCATCTGCGTAAAACCGGTCAAAAAGCGGCGGCGCAGCGCCGAATAGCTTTCGCCGCTCGACAAGGGCCGCTGCTCGAGGCGCTGCCACAGTTCACGCGAAAGCTGCATGCGGCGCTTGAAGAACGCCAGCGGATCGTTGCCAAGGTCGCTCTGATTGACCATCGGATCGATCGCAACGCCGATATCCTCATCGGTCGCAAACGCGAGCTTCGGGTCACTGGCGCGGGCAGCGATTTTTGCCAGTTCTGCACCTTCCTGCTCCGCGGAAAATGGCTTGTACGCGTACTCGATCGCCCAGTAGTCGTACGCGCCCAGCGTCGGCGTAAAATATGCGCCCTGCCTTTCGCCGCGCAATGCAATGTTGACCGGCGTGTACTCCATCACCGAGCCCGTCAATCCATTTTTCTCTGCATACGTCTTGTCGGTCAATTGCTGCAGACTCACCGCCGTCGACGCCCGGAAGTTATGGCGCAGCCCGAGGGTGTGACCGACCTCGTGCATCGTCACATCCTTCAGGAAATCGAATACCAGCTGGTCGGCTTCAGGACTTTCGGGATCGAGGTCGCCGCGCGCCTCAAGCAAAGACATTGCGAACCCCATTTCGCGCGACGCGTGTTCGATGTGGTTGCAAAAGCGGCTGTGCACATGCCCGTGCACATCGCCCACGGCGCCATGCGCATGCGCGCTCAGCTCGCCCGAGACGGCGTCGTACATCGGCGTATACGTCACCACGCCTTCTGTTCTCAACGCGCGGATGTTGCGTACGACATTGGCATCCCAACCAATGTCGGCGTCCAGAATCTCGCCCGTGCGCGGGTCAACCTGCGAAGGGCCGATCGCGCCGAAAGACGGCGTCGACGTTGCCATCCAGCGCACGGATGAGTACTGCGTTTCGCCGAGGTCGTAGTCGGCGTCATCGGGCTGCTGCTTCACGACAAGCGCGTCCTTAAAGCCGATGCGCTCGAAG
>DATLMT010000004.1:0-10012 GCA_035537135.1 Burkholderiaceae bacterium
CGGGAGTGACGCCGAAGCAGTACGCAACAGCGCATCGCGCTCGTAAAGTTAAAGCGGAGCTGACCCGCAGCGCGACCGTGACCGAGGCAATTTATGGCGCGGGCTACAACTCCAATGGACGCTTTTACGAACAGTCAAACGGCGTGCTTGGGATGACGCCGAGCGCCTACCGTGCGGGCGGCGCGAATATCGAAATTCATTTCGCGATCGGAGAGTGCTCGCTCGGCTCCATCTTGGTCGCCACTAGCGAGCGAGGCGTGTGCGCAATCCTGATCGGCGACGATCCCGACGCGCTGGCGCGCGATTTGCAGGATCGGTTCCCACGTGCCCATCTAATCGGTGGGGACTCGCAGTTCGAGCGACTGGTCGCTCAGGTCGTTGGATTCGTAGAGGCGCCGGCTCTCGGCCTGGATCTTCCGCTCGACGTGCGCGGCACTGCGTTCCAGCAGCGCGTGTGGCAAGCGTTGCGCGAGATACCGGCCGGTAAGACGGTGAGCTACACGCAAGTTGCTAACCGGATCGGTGCTCCGAAGGCATTGCGTGCGGTAGGCGCGGCCATCGGTGCAAATCCACTCGCCGTTGCGATCCCGTGCCACCGTGTCATTCGCAATGACGGCTCGCTGTGCGGGTACCGTTGGGGAGTCGAGCGCAAGCGCGCTCTTATCGAGCGAGAAGCGCACGCATAGCCGCTGAATTACTGCGTTTGCGTGGCAGGCGCTAAGCCGTTCGCCTGACGGTCAACCTCTAGGGGCGCCGATAGACTGATTCTCTATCGGACTCACTGGTTTCGCGCCCTATGCTGAATCATCGCAATTTGTTCCGCTCCTTCCTTAATTCTCTGTTGGCCGTCGTTGCCTTCACCGCGACCAACGCACTTGCGCAAGCCGGAAATTCAACGAACGGCGGAACGCTTTATGTCCAGAAAACGCTGATCGGCGGCGCCCAGCTGAGCTGCCAGGACTGCCATGGGTTCGCTGGTACGTTTCGAGACCAGCGCTTCCCCGGGCTTAACGAAGCAGCGATTCGCGGACGAATTCAGACCGCGATCAACGGCAACGCCGGCATGGTGATGGGAACGTATTCGGTCTGGACGCCGCAGCAAATCTCCGACGTCGCGGCACACCTTGTTGTCGCAGTTGCACCACCACCGCCGCCGCCGTTTGCGCCGCTGCCCACCCCAAGTGCCGCGCCCAGTCCGGTGATGTTCACCAGCACCGCGGTCGGCGCCACGAGTGCCACGATTCCCATTCTTCTTACTAACAGCGCTGCCACGGCTATCACGCTGGGCAATCCGGCGGTTGTTCCGGCAACGGGGCAAATTGGCGACTTCAGGACCGCCGCTCCGCCGGCCGGCCAGACAGTATGCGCAAACAGCTTCGTGTTGCAGCCTGGAACCAGCTGCTCGCTGGGCGCGCAGTTTGTTCCAACGGCTGCCGGCAGCCGCACTGCGACGTGGAATGTCAATTTTGTAGGCAACGTGCCTACGCGTGAAGTGACGCTGCAAGGCACTGCAACCGGTTCGGGTACAGCGTCTGCACCAACCTCATCGGCCAACGCGCCGCTGAACGCCGGCGCCGGTGCATTGGGCCTGATCAACCTTCTGGGCTTACTCGCGCTGCTGGCGGTGAGCGGGACACGCCGCCGCTAAACGAAGTTTTCCTCACAATAAAGCGCCGGCCCCTCGGCGCTTTTTTATTTGCGTCTAAATTTCGCCATCGATGAGGGCGAGCCATATCTCCCAAGCTGCGCACACAACGCTTTTCGCGTTGCTACGGACGCGGGGCTTCATCGGCGTTTTACTGAATAAGTCGAATTGCGATGCTGACGATCCCGCGTAGCGCTTCAGGAACGCACATGACCGTCGCGCTTCGCCAGCAAGTCGAGCACCAAGGGTTCGCATTCGTCGCAGCAGACACCATGCGGGCGCTGCTCGGCTTACCCAGCGCCTCCGATTGGCAAAGCTTCGCCGAAAGTTGGAACGATCTGCAGCTCGACACGTATCTTCCGGACGGTCATCGCTACCGTCGGCGTCGCCACGCCATCTTGTCGGCACGCGTGGGCGAAGAGACTGCAACGCTCGAGCGGCATCAGCCGCACTATCAAAGTGTCGAGTACAACACTTTGGTGGGCGGCATCGAGCGCTGGTTCGAGCCAATGCGTGCCGAAATTGTCAATGGCCCGACGATGCAATGCGTACTGGCGTTCTGCTGCCGTCTGTTCGGAGCGTTGCGCGCGCAAACGAACTGGAAGATCGAGTGCCATCAGTTTCGCATTGAGGCGCGCGCAGATAGCCCCGGCCGTCCGACACCCGAGGGCATCCATCGCGACGGCGTCGATTACGCCCTCGTATTACTGATCAATCGCACCAATATCAAAAGCGGCACGACGACGGTGCACGAGCTCGACGGCAAATTACTCGGCAGCTTCACGCTGACCGCACCGCTAGACGCCGCAATCGTCGATGATGCACGCGTCAAACACGGCGTGACCGCAGTGGAACCGATCGACCCGAGTCGTGCCGCGTATCGCGACGTGCTGGTGGTGACACTCCGGAGAATGCCGGTCTCGGCATAAGGAGCGTCGCGTCCACACGCAATCGCGCGAGGTCGAGCGACACGAACAAGCCTTTCGTGTCACTGCGCTCCCGATTTCTGACTCCGAAGGCCGGCTGGAAAGGGGTCAAAATACTCGCGATGGACGATCCGCAGCCTTACGCAAACCTGCCCGCTCGCATTCCGGCGCGCTCCGCGCTGCGCAAGGCGATCACGGCTGCGATTCGCACGCCTGAGCCCGAGTGCGTGCCGGCGCTGCTGCCCCTCGCCAAACTTCCGGCCAATGAACAGTCTGCTGTAACCGAACTCGCCAAGCAGCTGGTTGCGAGTTTGCGCGGGCGCGAGCTTGGCATTGCGCGCGAGAACATGGTGCAAGGACTGCTGCAGGAATTTTCGCTGTCGAGCGAGGAAGGTGTAGCGCTGATGTGCCTGGCCGAAGCGCTGTTACGCATTCCAGATGCCGCCACGCGCGACGCATTGATCCGCGACAAGATCGGCCGCGGCGACTGGCGCTCGCACCTGGGACAAAGCGCATCACCGTTTATCAACGCCGCCACCTGGGGCCTGCTGATCACCGGCAAGCTGGTCGCGACCCACGACGAAGCGGGGCTCGCCAACGGCTTGACGCGCGTCACCGCTCGCGTGGGCGAGCCGGTGATCCGCAAGGCAGTCGACCTTGCGATGCGCCTGATGGGCAAGCAGTTCGTCGCGGGCGAGACAATCGCCGACGCGCTCGAGCATGCCCAGCGATTCGAAGCGATTGGTTTTCGTTACTCATACGACATGCTCGGCGAAGCTGCGATGACGGCCGTCGACGCCGAGCGTTACTACGCTGCATACGAGAACGCGATTCATGCGATCGGCACTGCAGCCGCAGGCCGCGGCATCTACGAGGGTCCGGGCATTTCGATCAAGTTGTCTGCGCTGCATCCACGTTATTCCTACGCGCAAAGCGAGCGCGTGATGGCGGAACTTTATCCGCGCGTGCTGGCGCTGACGCTACTGTCAAAGCGTTACGACATCGGCATCAACATCGACGCCGAAGAAGCTGACCGGCTGGAGTTGTCGCTCGATCTGCTGGAGAAACTCTGCGAGGAACGGGCGCTCGAAAACTGGCACGGTATCGGGTTCGTCGTGCAGGGTTATCAGAAACGCTGCCCGTTCGTAGTCGACTTCCTGGTCGACCTTGCCCGCCGAACTCGAAGGCGGTTGATGGTTCGCCTGGTCAAGGGCGCGTATTGGGACTCGGAAATCAAGCGCGCACAGGTCGACGGTCTTGACGGCTATCCGGTGTACACGCGCAAGGTCTACACCGACGTTTGTTACCTCGCGTGCGCTCGCAAGCTGCTTACCGCACCGCTCGAAATTTTTCCGCAGTTCGCGACGCATAATGCGCAAACACTCGCTTCGATCTACCAGATGGCGGGTGATTGGCACCCGGGCCAATACGAGCTTCAATGTTTGCACGGCATGGGCGAGCCGCTGTACGCGCAGGTGGTCGGTTCTACTGCGGAAGGCAAGCTTGGAAGACCTTGTCGTATCTACGCCCCGGTAGGAAGCCACGAGACGTTACTCGCCTACTTGGTGCGCCGCCTGTTGGAAAACGGTGCCAACACCTCATTCATTAATCGCATCGCTGATCCGAGTGTGTCGCTTGACGACCTGGTCGTTGATCCGGTCTCAGCGACGCTTCGGATCGGCGCAGACAGTGGTGTGCTCGGCACCCCGCATCCACGGATTGCACTGCCGCGCGAGATCTTCGGCACGGTGCGCCCTAACTCGCGCGGCATGGACCTGAGCGACGAGAACACGCTCGCAACTCTTGCACAGGCCTTGGTAAATGGACGCGCGGTCCATTGGAGTGCTGAACCTGCAAACAACGACTCGCGCGCGCCTGACCAGCAACCCGTTCGCAATCCCGCACGCTCCGACGATATCGTCGGTCGAGTCGTACAGGCGGAACAATCGGACGTCGAGGCGGCACTGCACTCTGCGCAGACCGCGGCGCCGGCATGGCATGCGAGCGGGGCGGCGCAGCGGGCGACAATACTGGAGCGCGCTGCCGACGCGATGGAATCGAAGATGCCGTTGTTAATGGGGCTCATCGTTCGCGAAGCGGGCAAGACGTATAGCAACGCCGTCGCAGAAGTCCGCGAAGCGGTCGATTTCATGCGTTATTACGCGCGACAGGCCCGCGATCGGATCACGGCCCATGCGCATATCCCGCTCGGCCCAATCGTATGTATCAGCCCCTGGAATTTTCCACTGGCGATCTTCACCGGTCAGGTGAGTGCTGCGCTCGCCGCTGGCAACACGGTGGTCGCTAAGCCCGCCGAGCAGACGCCGCTGATTGCTGCGGAAGCGGTGCGCATCCTGCACGACGCAGGTGTTCCGCGCGACGTTTTGCTCCTCGTTCCCGGGCGTGGTGAGACCGTCGGCGCGGCGCTGGTCGCCGATCCGAGAACGCAAGGTGTCGTCTTTACCGGCTCGACCGATGTCGCGCGCATTATTCAACGCTCGCTGGCGAACCGGCTCGGCGCCGGTGGCAGACCGGTGCCGCTGATCGCCGAGACTGGCGGACAGAACGCGATGATCGTCGACTCGTCGGCGCTCGCGGAGCAGGTCGTTGCTGATGCAGCCGTATCGGCGTTCGATAGCGCGGGGCAGCGGTGTTCGGCGCTGCGCGTGCTGTGCCTGCAGGAGGACATCGCCGATCGCGTAATAGAAATGCTCGAAGGCGCGATGGCCGAGCTTAGCGTCGGCAATCCGGAGCGCCTCGCAGTTGATGTGGGGCCCGTGATCGATGAAGAAGCGCGCGCGATGCTGATCAAGTACATCGCCGGAATGCGTGGACGCGGCCATCGCGTGCATCAGGTCCCAACTCATGTGGCGGCCGACGACGCATCCAGTCGCGGCACATTCGTGCCGCCGACGCTGATCGTGATCGACCGCATCGGGCAGCTGGAGCGCGAGGTTTTCGGGCCCGTGCTGCACGTGCTGCGTTACCGGCGCGAAGACCTCGACCGGCTGATCGATGGCATCAACGCATTGGGCTACGGCCTCACGCTTGGCGTGCATTCGCGCGTCGACGGCAAGATCGACCGCGTCGTGCGCCGTGCGCATGCCGGCAATATCTATGTAAACCGCAACATCGTCGGCGCGGTCGTCGGCGTACAGCCGTTCGGCGGCGAGGGGCTATCTGGAACTGGACCCAAGGCAGGTGGGCCGCTGTACCTGTATCGCTTGCTCTCAACGTGTCCGCCCGATGCGGCGCTGAGGGAGATGATCGCAGCGCCCGAAGCCTCTGAAGAGCCGCTGCAACTATCGCACGCACGGCATTCGGATGCTTTGGAGGCGCTGCGCGATTGGGCAATGCGATCCGAAACGAGCCTCGCTGCGCTGTGCGATCGTCTGGCCTCGCTGTCTCCTGTCGGGGCGTCCACCGTGCTGCCGGGGCCGACCGGCGAGCGCAACTCGTATACGGTGTCGGCAAGAGAAACGCTTCTTTGCCTGGCCGCGTCGGAGCGCGACTTACTGGCGCAGCTCGCGTTGGCGCTCGCACTTGGCGCACGCGCAGCGTGGCAGCGCGACGCACTCGCGCAGGCCACGCTGAAGCGGCTGCCGCGCACCGTGCAAAATGAAATCCGGCTCATCGACTGGACCTCGGACGAGGCCGAGTTCGATGCCGTCATCCATCACGGTTTGCCGCAGGAGCGTATCGACATCGCGCGCAAGATCGCTGCACGCAATGGCCCGATTATCGGCATTCACGGTTTTGCGCCGGGCGAGCCTCCATTTGCCATCGAACGCTTGCTGATCGAGCGCGTCGTCAGCGTCAACACCGCCGCGGCCGGTGGCAACGCGAGTCTTATGACGGTTGGTTGACTCGCGCGACGTAGTGAGAGCCGCTATCCGCGCCTGCCGCCCATCAGCCGGCGGTACTGCGCCATGTGGCGGATCGCGCTCTTCGGTTTTTTTGCGTCTTCGTAAAGCAGCGCCAGGTTGTAATGACAGTCCGCAAGGGCGGGATCGATTTGCAGCGCGGCTTCGTACGTTTGTATTGCATCGGCCTTGCGGCCGCTGTCATCGAGCAGCACACCCAGGTTGAACAGCAGCAGAGGTTCGTCGCCACACACCTGGATCGCATTGCGATAGACACGCTCGGCTTGCGCATAGCGGCCGCTTTCATGCAGCAGCCTTCCAAGGTTGATATGCGCGTCGAGCAACGTCGGGTCGGCTGCAACAGCGTCCTCGTACGCCCGCACCGCCGCGTCAGCGTCTTCGTTTTCGAGCGCCGCGCCATCGGCGAAGTGTGCTTCGGCGCTCGCGTTCGGCGTCGCAATCGCCTGTTCAATGACGCTGATGGAACCGTCGACATCGCTTTCGAATGCAAGAAGATACTGCCCAGATTCGGCCTGCCAGCGGCTTGCTCCCTCTTTAACAACGACGCGATCAGCAACCGCACAGATCGAAAGACCCGATAGCGGCATCGACGCGGGCAATTGACGGCGTAGTTGCCGAATCGAACGCGTGATGCGCTTATTCGGAACGTTGGCAACCGCCAAGCCGCGCGCGGCACGCAAAACGATCAAATCCTGGAACGAGAACCGCCACGCATTGCGCGGCCCGCGCGCAGGAGAGACAAACCCCGCGTTAATCAGCGAGCGAATCGTGCTGCGCGGCAGACCGAGCAACTTTTCTACGTCGCGTACGCAGTATGCATGCATCACGCGCGCCGTTTACCGCTTCGCTGCTTTGCGAGCGACGGGCTCTGCCTGCACTTGCGCCGCCTTCCTGGCCGGTTTGCGCGTTTCGCGCACCGGCGCTTCCGGCGCGCTCTTGGCCGGCGCCGGCGCCTTCTTGTTCAGGCTGGCACGCAGTGCCTCCATTAGATCGATGACTTGCGCGCCTCCGGTTTCCGGCGCTGCGGCCATCGTGATCTCCTGGCCTTCGACCTTTTTCTGCACGGCCGCTTCGACGCGCGCACGCACTTCATCGGTGTACACGGTCGGATCGAATGTGTCGGACGCTTGTTGATCGATCAATTGCTGGGCGAGCTTCAACTCCGCATCTTTGACTTCGGTTGGCGGGATTTCGATATCGCTGATCGACCGCACTTCGGCCGCGTACAAAAGCTGCTGCATCACCAGACCTCCTTCGATCGGACGCAGCATCACGATGTACTGCTTGCCGCGGGCCGCGTACCTCCCGACTGCACAACGGCCGGACTCGCGCAGGGCGCGCGCGAGCAACGCATACGGCTTGGCGCCGCCCTTGTCGGGTGCGAGGTAATACGCCTTGTCGAAGTACACGGGGTCGATCGATTCGATCGGCACGAACTCTGTGATCTCCGCAGTCTGGGTGCCCGCCTCTTCAAGCGCTTTAAGTTCCTCGGGCGAGAACATCACGTACTGGTCTTTCGCGAACTCGTAGCCTTTGACGATATCTTCCCGCGCGACAGGAATTTCCTCCTTTAGGCAAAGATACTGCTGCTTCAGACGCGAGCCGCAGTCCTTGTGCAACATGTTGAACGAGATCGCCTTGCTCGCTTCGGTGGCCGAAAACATCTTGGCCGGAATCGAAACCAACCCGAATGCAATGGTCAGAGATCCGATCGATCGTGCAGCCATGCTTCCTCCGTTTGTTAATTTTTCTCGCGCTCGACCGCGCGTTCAAGACTCTGCTTCGCTTTCAACGCATCGCGCCAGCGATCACCTTTTGCCAGGCGCTCACCGACATTGGTGATTCTGAAGTCTAGTGGATGCGCACCGGCCAGTTCGTCCCACGTGAGCGGCATCGATATCGGCGCTCCAGCGACGCCGCGTGGCGAGTATGCGACATTCAGAGTCTTACCGCGCACGTTCATGTTGTAGTCCATGAAGATCTTGCCGGTGCGCTTCGGCACGCTCCACTCCATCGTGATGTCTTTCGGATGCTCGCGCATCAAGTGACGTCCGACAATCTCAGAGATCTCTCGCGCAGCATCGAAGTCGATCGTGCGCTTGATCGGCACGAATACATGCAGCCCGGTCTTGCCTGATGTCTTGACGATCGGTTCGAGCGCCATGCTTTGCAGCAGCTCGCGCAGCCAGAACGCGACTTCCTTTCCCTTTTCGAACGCAGCCGTGTTCAGCTCGGGCTCGTCCCCCTTCGCTTCCTTGCCCGAATAGATGTACGGATCGATATCGAATACGACGTAGTCGGGGTAGTTAAGCACCGACTGTTCGAGCGATTCGAGCGAGCTCGCGTAGTCGGTGCTCCGGTTGGGCGTATCGCTGCCGAGTTTGGCGCGGGAATGCCAGATATGGAATTCCAGCGTGCCGGATTGCGCGAGCCATAACAGCGTCGGCAGGTTGTTGCACAGCAGATAGTCGTGGCTTTCGTCCTTGTGCCCGGAAAAGACGGTGATCGTCTCGGTAAAGTCCGGCCGCTCCTGCTCCCAGTGCTTCTGAAAAAATCGCTGACCGTGAATGCCATCGGGCATGCGAATCATCGTCAGCGGGCGGTCCGCCAGATGCGGCAGTATCACTGGCGATACCTGCGCGAAGTAGCGCAGTAGATCGCGCTTGGTCAGCGCCGGCTGATTCAATGCCGGATCCGCCGGCCAGTAAACGCGATCGAGATGCGTCAGCTTGATTTGATGCTCGCCGGCGGCGAGCGTAAACGCGGTCTTCTGGTTCTGCAGTTGCTGCAGGATGTCATCGATCGCACTCGCCGCTTTCGGCTTTGCGGCCACCGCTGGCTTTGCGGCCACCGCCTCACTTACGTGGCGCGCCTCGGCATGCAGCGCGCGCTTGACCGTTTTCGGATCGACGTCATCGCGCAGACGCAGGAACACCGGCGCGCGCAGCGATCCCTCTTCGGTCCAGTTCTGAAATTTGACCTCTGCAACCAATTCCGGCTTCACCCAAATCGTCGGCATGTGCAGCTCAGGTTTGTCGGCAAACGGGCGTGTTGTCGTTCGCAATGCCTCGAGTCGCGCTCTCACCAACGGCAGCGTCTCTTCATCGAATCCCGAACCCACGTGCGATGCGTAAACGAGCTTGTCCCGATCCCAATAGCCGACCAGCACCGCACCCATCGGCGAGCGCGAGCCTTTTCCTTTGGTGTAGCCGCCGATCACAAACTCTGCGCTGTTGGTTGATTTCACCTTCAACCAGGACGACGAGCGCCGGCCCGCTTCGTAGCGGCTGTTCTTGCGCTTGCCCATTACACCTTCAAATCCGCTCGCGACCGCCGCTGCATGCAGCGCCACACCGTCATCAAGCGCATGCACGAGCTGAACGAGCGGCGACGGCAGCAGACACTGCGCGAGATATCGGCGGCGATCATGGTATGGAGCGCTGCGCAGATTGACGCCCGCGAAATGCAACAGGTCGAAGCAATAAAAAACCGCGCGCTCGGTTTGTGAGCCACGGTTCTGCATCGCGTTGAACGAGGGCTTGCCGTCTGCATCGAAC
>DATLMT010000005.1:0-14449 GCA_035537135.1 Burkholderiaceae bacterium
ATTACACAGCAGGACAAGCCCACCATCACTGTAGTTGCGAGCGCACGCGGAAAACGGCGGCGTTCGAGCCACCGTACGCCTGGCGCCAGCAAGAACGTCAGCAGCACCGATAACGCCAGCGGAATCAGAACATCGCGACCAAAATACAAAATGCCGGTCACTACAATAAAAGTGACCAGCGCCGCCAATTGCGACCCAGGTGCTCTGGGAATGGGCGGCCGGCTGACCGGTTCTAGCAAGGTAGGCACGATTGCATCCGCGATCGCAAACGAAGCGTCAGCCATCATAGCGTCACGGTGCGCGCGGATGCGCTATCGAAAGCAATCGCGGCAGCGCAGATCTAGGTGAGGGCTTTCTCGATCTGCGACAGATGCATTGGTAAGGTCTTGCCGATCTTTTCTGCCTTCGCTGTTTTCATTGCGCTTCCACAGGTTGGCAGATGTTGAAGCAGGCCACGCGCGTGTCGGCGCCAAGCGGCGCTAACATTGCCCTTCATTTTGGAGATAAGAAGTGCCTACTTTGCCGCATCGCGTTCACATCGTCGACGTCGGTCCGCGCGACGGGCTGCAGAACGAGAAGCAGATGATCCCGGCCGACGTCAAGATCGAGCTCGTTGATCGCCTCACTGACGCCGGCTTTACCAACATCGAAGTCACGTCATTCGTCTCGCCAAAATGGGTTCCGCAGATGGGCGACGCAGCAGACGTGATGGCGCGCATTCGCCGCAGGGCGGGCGTCACGTACTCGGTGCTAGTGCCGAATGCGAAAGGAATGGAGGGAGCGATCGCCGCACAAGCCGATGAGATTGTGGTGTTCGCCGCTGCCAGCGAAGCGTTTTCGCAGAAAAATATCAACTGTTCGATCGACGAATCGATCGAGCGCTTTCGTCCGGTCACCGCACAGGCGCAGCAGCACGGCATCCGCATTCGCGGCGCGATTTCGTGCGCACTCGGTTGCCCGTACCAGGGTGAGGTCGACGCTCGAGCGGTGGCGCACGTCGCGCGGCGAATGAAAGAGATCGGCGTGCAGCACGTCGGTGTTGCCGACACGATCGGCACCGGCACGCCGGAGCGGACCAAGCGCGTGATGGAGGAAGTGCTCGCCGTCTATGAGCTAGATGCCGTTAGCGGTCATTTTCACGACACCTATGGAATGGCGGCGGCCAACGTGTATGCATGCCTCGAGCTTGGCATCGCAAGCTTCGATTCGAGCATCGCTGGCCTTGGCGGCTGTCCGTACGCCAAAGGCGCTACCGGAAATGTCGCCACCGAAGACGTGCTGTATCTGCTCAACGGCCTCGGCATCGACACCGGAATCGACTTCGCCAAAGCGGTAGCCACCGGGCAGTGGATCAGCGGCGTTCTCAATCGCAAAGCGCACTCGCGCGCCGGCAACGCGGTGACGGCGAAGCTTGCCGCCTAATTTCGGCGACAGATCACCGATCGCCATTCCTCCATGTCACCTGATCTGAAAGCAGGCATTCAATTTGAATTCGACTACACAGTCCCCGATAGCAAGACTGTGCCGCGCCTGTACCCCGAATGGACGGAGTTCGGCGAGATGCCCGAAGTGTTCGCCACCGGATATCTGATCGGCCTGCTGGAAGGCGTATGCCAGTTGGCGATCAAGCCCTTTCTTGACTGGCCGCGCGAGCAATCGGTCGGCACGCACGTTAATTTTTCGCATCTGGCCGCCACACCGCCGGGTTTAACGATCCGCGTTCACTGCGAAGTGCTGAGTGTCGACGGCCGCAAAGTCACGTTTGAAGCGCACGCTCACGACGGGCACGACCTGATTTCTGAGGGCACGCACGAGCGCGTCATTATTGATGCAGCGCGCTTTAATCAGAGACTGCAATCGAAACGAAGCGCGACGATGTGAACGCCGGACCCGTCCGGCAAACCGGCGCGCCGGTACCCTCGCCCTGCGTTTCCGTTTGCACGATGGACGCAAGCACCGGCTGGTGCCAAGGTTGCCTGCGCTCGATCGACGAGATCGCTCGCTGGTCGCAGATGAACGATGATGAAAAGCGCGCGGTGTGGCGGCTGCTTCCCGAACGGCGCACAAAGTGACTGCGGTCTCCGCTATCACAGTTCCGACCTTGCCCGCGATGCGCGTGCTCGAGCGTGGCTGGGTTTCGTCTAACAACGTCCTGCTGTTCGACGACGATCAGGCAACGCTGATTGACACCGGATACGTCACGCATGGCGAACAAACGCTGCAGTTGGTGCGCCACTCCCTCGGCAATAAAAGGCTCGCGCGCATCATCAACACGCATTTGCATTCGGATCACTGCGGTGGCAACGCGCTGCTGCGCCGCGAATTGGGCGCGACGATCGCGATTCCGCCTGGGCACGCGGACGCGGTCGAACGCTGGGACGAAGGGATGCTCGGCTTTTCAGCGTGCGGTCAGGCGTGCGATCGGTTCAGTTTCGACGCGATCGTCCGTCCCGGTGCGCGGTGGGTCATGGGCGACACCGAGTGGCAGGCGTTCGCATCGCCGGGACACGATCCGCATTCAATCGTCTTGTGGAACGCGGACCACCGCGTGCTCATTTCGGCCGATGCGTTGTGGGAGCACGGCTTCGGCGTGATCTTTCCCGAAATTGAGGGTAACTCAGGGTTTACAGAGCAGCGCGCGATTCTCGCGCTGATCGAGAAGCTGCAGCCGCACTGGGTCGTTCCCGGCCACGGCGCGCCCTTTACCGACGTGAGCTCGGCGCTCGCACGTGCCTTCGCACGTTTAAAGGCGCTCGAAGCCAGCCCCGAGCGCAACGCGCGCAGCGCGATCAGAACGCTGATCAAATTCCATCTGATGATCGTGCGGCAGGTCGCGCTTGACAAGCTGGTCGAGCGCTGCAGTGCCTGGGCCTACGCTCGAATCATTAACGAGCGCTATTTTCGGCTGCCCTTTGCCGAGTTCATCGCACGCCACGTCAACGAACTCGCCGCCAGCGGGGCGCTGCAGCTCAACGAAGCAATCGTCGCCAATCGAGAATAAATCGTCGCCTGTTACGCCCACAGCGCCGTTGCCATCAGCGCCAGCGATACAAAAACCACCACGCCCGCCAACACATTCAGATCGTCGCTCGAGTCCGGTCCTTTCACATCGTGCGGCATCGCCATCTCCATTTGCTGCGGCCTTGAATGAACATCGGCGCGCTGGCGACTGCATTTGATCGTCCTGACGGACGACACGAAACGGAACGACGGATTAGCTCAAACCTAAAAGACCAGCGTCCGCGTTTTGGGGTTCATTGTTTCGGAGACCACAGTAGCCGCGCCCGCTTGGCCGTCGCAATCAGCGATCAGCACTTCTCCGCGCGCATGCTCGTGCAGCGCCATACCGCACGCGTAAAGCTTCACGCCTGCAGCTTTGACTTCGCGAATGAAATCGCCGACAGTCTTCGTGCCGTCGGCATCGGTGTGTGCGGCGTCGGCCACGCCCGGCAAAAGCCAGCGCACGGTGCTGGCCGTAAAGTGCATATCAACCTCGACTTCGAGTGCGCGCGACGCCAGTGCGTACACAAATGGAGCCGCTGCAAGCCCGGGGCAATCCGGACCTGCCGACCACAAAACGATCACCAGCTTATCGCCAGGTCCGCCGGCGTGCTCAGTAGCCACGGTTCGGGTCGATATCGAAATCTTCGGTGTAAAAATCGTCGATGGGCGGCACGCTTTTTTCGGCCAAACGCGGCTGCAGCCATGCGCGATACGTCTGGACGTCCATTAACGTCGCACGCTCGATCTCCAACGCCGTCGGTTCAACGCTGAACAACCAACCCGCGCCATAAGGGTCGGTAATGATCAAATGAATGTTATCGACCGCAGAAGAATTCGCTTCAACGATGCGGCACGATAAGGGCGCATGAATCGCCACCGCGGTCTTGCCGGTTTCCATCACGCCCATCGAGCGATCGCGATCGATCACGCTGCCCGCAGGCCGCGGCGTGAACAACATGAACTGGCCATGCGATGACACCAGGTGCGTCGCACCGACACGCGCGCGACCGTTCGCATCTAAGCGCACCCACATGTCCTGCTCGGGCGCATAAAGGCAGTCAGTAGCCAGCTGAGCCAGCGGGTCAGTCATGCAACACGTGATTCGTGGCGGAAGAGTATGGGAGTCGAACCCACCAGGGATTGCTGGCAACCCCTACCAGATTTGAAGTCTGGCCGGCCCACCGGGACACGACACTCTTCCAAGAAAAGTGCGTTTGAGTATACGAACGCCGCTTTTTCTTCATGCCGTTGTCATTGCGGCGCACGCGCGGCCGCCCGGAGGGCGGCGCACTAACTAATCGCTGCGAGTGCACGTGCGACCGCGAAGCGGGCGCGTACACGAGCAGCGCGAGCCTTATGCTCGCCATGGATTCGCGCGTCTGACAAGGTGATCGTCGCGCACTCTGCGCAGATAACCAACCTTGTCGAAAAATTCGAGAATCTGGATCGCAAGCTTGCGACCGGTCGCGATCTGGTCGCGAAACTCAGCAGCACGCGCGGCGCCGTGGCGCTCAGCCACGCGGCCCGCAATGTCAGCCAGGTCGGCCACTGCCGTCGTCAGGAAGAAATGGTCGTGGGCAACCTGTGCCACGTCGCCCGTACGCGCGACGGTTTTCAGCAGATGCCGCACTTCGACTTCGGGGATGCCGGTGTCGCGCGCGATGTCGCGCACGCGGGGCGGATCAAATTTTCGATCGTCAAGCATAGGCTTGATGCGCTCCCAGCGCACACGCTGGTCCTTGCCTAGCGTGGCGGTGTGCGCCGGCAATGCGAGAAATGCGCCGCGCCGCTGTAACGACGATTGCTCGAGCAACTCATCGATCAGCGAGCCGAACACATCGATGTCGAGCGCGGGAGCCACCATGCGCCGCAGCCTTTGCTGCTCAACGCCGGGCATTTCTGGTTCCTTCTGATGCGCCTGCCCGACGGCAGTAACGGCCTCGCGGAGCAAGCGCTGCCAGTGCTCGGCCGCGATAGCAATCCCTGCTGCAACGTGTGCACCGCTGGCGTCGATCAGCTCGCGCAACTCATCGTCGCGGAGATTCCAGCTCGACGCCAGACGCGCTAGCGTTACCGGCTCGCGATCGAGCCAAGCTTGCAGCGCTTCGGGCTGCGAACGGTCACGCAACGCCGCCAGCAACTGCAGACGGGACGGTGCGCGTCGGCCCCGCTTGGGCGGCGAGCCGAGCGGCGTCACGTCGAGCACCAAACCACCGCCGAGCGTGCGCTGCGCCGATGCATCTCGAACCACAAAGCGATCGCCGCGACATGCAGAAAACGGACGATCGAGCGTCAGCGACACCAGCTGCGTCGCACCGGGCTCAACACGCGCGGCATCCAGCACTGCAACTCGCGCCATCGCATCGGCAGTGCCATGGTGTACATGCACCGTTGACAGATTGGCGATCGACTTGTCAACTCGTGAGGACAATGTCAGCGTCGCATCGAAGCGGTCGGTCATGTTTGCCAGCGATGGTGCCTGCACCCACATCCCGCGCTCGACCTGCGCCTTTTCGATCCCCGCGAGGTTCAGCGCACATCGTTGGCCGGCGACGCCGACCGTGCTCGCACGATCTTGCGCATGAATCGTGCGCACGCGAGCGGTCAGCGCGCCGTGCGCTGACGGGCCAATGCTGACCGAATCGCCGACGCAAACCTGGCCCGAGTGCACGGTCCCGGTCACGACGGTGCCGATGCCAGATAACGTAAAGCAACGGTCGATCGCCATTCGAAAATGACCGTCGGTCGTTCGTGCCGCGCGATTCGCTGCAGCGTGCAGCAGATAAGCGTGCAGCTCGCCGATACCCTTGCCGCTTAGTGACGAAACCGCGAAAACCGGCCAATGCGCCGCAGCCGTGCCGCTCACACGGTGGGCGATCTGAAGCACCACCTCATCGATGCGTTCAGCAGAAACGGCATCTACCTTGGTCAGCGCAATAGCGCCCGCACCGATGCCCAGCAGCAGCAAAATGTCCAGGTGTTCGTCGGTCTGCGGCATGACGCCGTCGTCGGCTGCAATAACCAAAAGCGCAAAGTCGATGCCGGTGGCACCGGCCAGCATCGTATGAATGAGTCTTTCATGCCCCGGCACGTCGACGAAGCCCAACACGTCGCTGCCGGCCGGCACATACGCATAGCCGAGCTCGATAGAAATGCCGCGCTTAATCTCTTCGGGAAGCCGATCGGTGTCGCGGCCGGTCAGCTGTTTTACCAGCGATGTCTTGCCGTGGTCGATGTGACCGGCAGTGCCGACTAACACTTCGCGCCTCGTGGCGACCGTGCGGGTCGCACGTGCACTCCGCGCGGCTCAACCTGACGCACGCCCTTCGGGCGGTCGCGCGGCAGCGCGTAGTACAAAGGCATACGAACCTCCATCACAAGGTTTCCAAGTTCTCGACGAATGCGGCTTCTTCGCGCGGCCAGAGGCAGCGCATGTCGAGCCACAGCGCGCCGTCTGCGATACGGCCGATCACGGGAGTCGGCAATGCACGCAAACGTTCCTGCAATCGTTCAATCGCGCGCCCACTGACCTTGCTTGAGGGACGCAGGACCAGCGCAGCTGACGACAGACGTTCGGCGGGCATGCTGCCCGACCCGATCTGGCTTGCGCATTCCTCGATTGTCGCTGTAAACGCAGGCACAATAGCGGTTCTCACGGCGCCCGCGATTCGCTCACACGCTGCGCGGATGTCAACCTGCCTGCGTGTCAGCAGCGCGAGCGTGGGCAGCCTTTCTGCAAGCCGATGACCGCTGGCGTAGATACGCAGCGTCGATTCCAGCGCCGCCAACGTCAGCTTTGAAACGCGCAGCGCGCGCTTTAGCGGATCTTTCTTGATGCGCGCGATCGCGTCCCGACGACCAACGATCAAACCCGCTTGTGGCCCGCCGAGCAGCTTGTCGCCGGAAAATGTAACGACGTCCGCACCCGCAGCGAGCGATTCCTGCGGCAATGGCTCCTTCGGCAGACCATGCAACGCCAGGTCGATCAAAGCTCCAGCACCAAGATCCACCATGTATGGCAACCCGTGCGCATGTGCAATCTTCGCGAGCGTCGCATCGTCGACCGTTGCAATGAACCCAGTGATTGCATAGTTCGACCAGTGCGCCTTGACGATCAAGCCCGTCTTCGGTCCGCATGCCTCCTCATAGTCGCGCGCGTGCGTCCGGTTGGTCGTGCCGACTTCCACCAGCTTGCAGCCGGCGGCCTTCATGATGTCCGGCATGCGAAACGCGCCACCGATCTCGATCAGTTCGCCACGCGAAATGATCGCTTCCTTGCGCGCGGCGAGCGTTTTTAGCGACAACAGCACCGCCGCTGCGTTGTTATTGACAACCGTTGCCGCCTCGGCGCCGGTCAGCTCACGCAACAAGTCTTCGACAATATGGTCGCGGTCACCACGGCCACCGCTGGCAACGTCGTATTCGAGTGCGGTGTAGCTGCGCATCGCGGTTCCGACGGCGGCGATTGCTTCTTCGGCCAGCAGCGTCCGTCCGAGGTTGGTATGAATGACGGTGCCACTTAGGTTGAACACCGGCCGCAATCTTGAAGCACAAGCTTGCGATAACCGTAACCGCACCTGCTCGATCAAGGCGTGGCTGTCGGGAACTGCGGCGCCTGCAACGATCGACGCGCGATGACCCGCTAGCACTTCCTGCACCGCGCGCTTGACCTGCAGCGTCCCATGCTCCGCTGCAACCGCACTTAATTGCGGCGAAGCGAGCAGCCGATCGACGGACGGCAGCCGCGCTGCTGCAGCGGGCGAAGCATTGGACTTTGATCCGCCTTGGCCTTCGCTTGATTCGCCCGTACCGGGCAGAGTCAAGGCGGGCATTTAGGAAGTGCCTGGATGAAACAACAGATTCGGCCCCGAGCGGGCATAGCCCTGTTGGTCGACCAGCAGGTCAAGCGCGAGCGTGGCCAGGTCGTCGGCGGTCGGATCGAGGTGCGGATCTTTTTCCTGATAGAAAATTTTCAGATAGCTTTTGCACTCGTCGCACGTTTCGGCGCGCGCGGCAGGCTCCTTCTGACGTGCACCGGGCGTCTCACCGCCGCCTTCGGCTTCCAGCACCAGGTACTTGACGCCCTTATCGGTATCGCACGAAGTGCATTGAATGCGCGACATGTTCCATTCGGTCGCGCACAGCGAGCACACCAGGTATCGCAAGTTGGCCTGCTCGCCTCCAATGCGCAAAACGCTCGCAACAGGCCGCGACGCGCATACCGGACAGATGCCGGGAATATCGCAATGCTCGACCAACGCGACGTCGAGCGTCGCGGCAAGCCGCGTGAAATACGTTTGCAGCGCAGCCCCGACAAACGGTACCAGGGCAGCTTCTTGATCGAGCGACGCGCCGGCCAGCACGCGGTCGGCCAGCGACTCCTGCGCTGCATCGTCGAGCATGCCGATAGTTTCGAGCGCGGCCTGCACACCATTGGTCGACTGAGCGCGTACCTGGCTGACGATATCGGCCAGGTCAGCGCGCCATTGCCGTGAACGCTCGTGCGATTGCGCCGACAGGGGCGGCATTCCGTATTCACGGCTGGCGGTCAGCGCTGCTTCGGACACAGCCTCGGCAGCGCGCTTCGCCAGCGCTTCTTGTTGCGCCTGCGAAACTTTGGCCATCAGTTGCAAATAACCCGCCATCGCATTGCCGGCAGCCACGCTGGCAAACCGGGTGGCGCGGTCGCTAAAAATCCCTTGTCGAGTCGGCAGCACTACGCGCGGCGTCTTGCGCACACGGTCCAAACTGCCGTCGGTGATGATTGGAGTTGCCATTTCCAGTCTCTTATAAAGCAAAACGGCAGGGTCGCCCCTGCCGCTTTTCCGAAGTGCGCCTTACTCCGCTGCGCCGCGTCCGGTAATGCGCCGGTACCACAGCGGATGGTGATGCCGCGCCCAGGCGTGTGACACATAACCCCTGGTCATCGCCCGCAGCGCCCCAGCGACCCAGAAGACGCCGGCGTAGACGTGCACGATGATGGCAAGAATCAGGATGAACGCTGACACTGCATGCACGACCGCCGCTATCCGAATTGCATTGATCGCGAACGCTTCAGCGAAGTAGGGCCGCCAGATGATGACGCCGGAGACAATCAGCAACACCATCGTTACGACTGCTATCCAGAACACCCACTTATGGCCGATGTTGTACTTATCGATCGCAGGCATCAGGTGATCGCGGTTCTCGATAAAGTCTGGAAGCCGCTTTCCCCATTCACGATCATACGGCTGGATTTTGTTTTCGCCCCAGTAGCGCATTGCCATCAGCATAAACAAGACAAACATCAACACGCCGAGGAACGGATGCAGAATGCGAGCCCAGTTACCTCCACCCAGCAGCGAACTTAAAAACCAAAATGCCGGGTGGAAGAAAGCGAGCCCGGAGGCGGCCAGCAAGATAAACAGGACTGCGACGGCCCAATGATTCAGGCGCTCGTTGGCGTCGTAGCGCCTGATCTCCCCACTTCTCATTGCGACTGCCATTACACCCCCTTATCGTCGCGTCTGCCGGTGCCTCCCACCGGATCTGCAGGATTTATCGTTTCATCGACTTCCTTCGGCCCGCGGGTCACGAAGTGGAAGAACGCGCCCAGTGCAGCAACCCCGAGCGTCAGCGCCATCAGCGGCTTCGCGATCCCCTTCCAAAGACTGACCCATGGGCTGATCGTCGGATCGGTGGGCAGGTTGTTGTACAACCCGGGTCGATCCGCGTGCTGCAGCACATACATCACGTGCGTTCCGCCGACACCTTGCGGGTTATAAAGGCCCGCCTGCTGGAAGCCGCGCTCCTTCAGGTCGACCACTCTTTTCTCGCCGCGCGCCACCATATCGACCTTGGTGCCGAACTGCAGGGCGCCTGTCGGGCAGGTCTTAACACACGCGGGCGCTAGCCCCACCGCGACACGATCGGAGCACAACGAGCACTTGTAGGCCTTGTTGTCTCTTTTGCTCAGGCGCGGAATGTCGAACGGACAGCCTGGGATGCAGTAGCCGCAGCCGATGCAGTTCTCGGAGATGAAGTCGACAATGCCGTTGGCGTACTTGACGATCGCTCCGGGTGCCGGGCAGGCCTTCAGGCACCCCGGATCCTCGCAGTGCATGCAGCCGTCCTTGCGGATCAGCCACTCCATCGAACCGTCGTCGCGGGCGACCTCCGCAAATCGCATCACCGTCCACGACTGATCCGTCAGATCGATCGGATTGTCGTACACGCCAACGGTAGTGCCGATGTCGTCGCGCAGATCGTTCCACTGCATGCACGCCACCTGACAAGCCTTGCAGCCGATGCATTTGGAAATATCGATCAGCTTTGCGACTTCCTGCTCCGCAATTCGAACCTGCGGCGTTGGCGTCGTAGTGGCCGAGCGCTTTTGAATATCGAGTGATTGCATAGATGGCATGTTTTCCCCCTACGCTTTCTCGATGTTGACCAAGAACGCCTTGTACTCCGGCGTCTGCGAATTGGCGTCCGCCACATACGGCGTCAAGGTGTTCGCCAGGAAACCGCTTTTCGCGACCCCGATGAAGCCCCAGTGGATCGGGATTCCCACCGTCATCACCTCTTTGCCGTTGCAATTCAAGTCTGCAACTCGCCTGCTGACGACCGCCTTGGCCCTGATCTCGCCACGATTACTTGTCACCTTGACCGAATCGCCGTTGCCTATGCCTTTCGCCTTTGCCAGCTTCTCACCGATCTCGACAAACTGCGCCGGCTGAACGATCGCGTTCGACTCGACATTTTTCGTCCAGAAGTGCATGTGCTCGGTCAGGCGATAAGTCGTTGCCGCGTACGGAAACTGTTCGGACTTTCCAAACGATTCCATGTCGCCCTTGAATACGCGCGCCACTGGGTTGCTGACTACCTTCGGGTGCAACGGGTTGGTGCCGATCGGTGTTTCAAATGGCTCGTAATGCTCGGGGAAAGGTCCCTCATTCAATGCGGGCGCAAACAGGCGCGCAACGCCTTCGTTGGTCATGATGAAAGGACCCGCGCCGCTGTCTGGCCCCAGTGTTGGCGCGATATCTGGCACGTCAATTCCTACCCAGCGTGTGCCGTCCCAGCGAATGCCACCGCGTTTCGCATCCCACGGCTTGCCGCTTGGATCGGCGCCCGCACGGTTGTACAAGACCCGGCGGTTGGCCGGCCACGAGTACCCCCACGTCAGGTTATTGCCCAAGTTGCCCGGATCATTCGCGTCGCGCCGCGCGGTCAAATTGCCGGCCTGCGACCATGACCCGCAGTACAGCCAGTTGCCGCACGCTGTCGAGCCGTCATCCTGCAGCATGCCAAAACCAGGAAGCTGCTCACCCGCCCGGGCCAAGAACTTGGTCTTGTCCTTAGGGTCCACCACATCGGTGATGGCACGCCCGCTGATCTCGCGCAGCAGTTCTTCCGCGCTGGGCACGTTCGGGTTCGCGTAATTCCACGTAACCTTCATGATCGGGTCAGGAAGCTTGCCGCCATCCTTTGCGTACATCTCGCGCAGCTTCATGAACAGGCTGCCGATAATCTCGCGATCAATCTTCGCTTCACCCGGCGGCTCCGCCGCGGCCCAATGCCACTGCGCGACTCGGCCCGAGCTGGTGAACGACCCGGCTTCTTCCGCAATGCAGTTGGCCGGCAGCATGATCACTTCGGTCTTGATGTCGGCCGCAGTCACGTTGTTTGACTCGCCGTAGTTTTTCCAGAACTCGCCAGTCTCGGTGCGCAGCGGGTCGATGATGACCAGATATTTGAGCTTCGACAATGCCGCAGTCAGCTTCTTCTTGTTCGGCAACGCCGCCAAAGGATTCATGCCCTGCGTAATGAATCCGTTCACACGCCCCTGATACATGCGCTCGAAAATCGCGAGCACGTCGTACGCACCGTCACGTTTCGGCGTCAGGTCATACGCGTAATTGTTTTCCGCGGTGGCGTGGTCGCCGAACCATGCCTTTTGCAGGCTGACGTGCCATTTTGCAAAGTTCTGCGGGAAATTCATCTGGTTCGGCCGCAGAGGCTTGGGCGTACGCGCCGCGTTGTACATCTCGCGCGTGACGTCGGCATCGGTCGGCGCTGACAGGTAGCCGGGGAGCACCTCGGAATACGCGCACATGTCGGTGATGCCCTGTACGTTCGCATGCCCGCGTAAAGCATTAACACCGCCGCCGGCGCGACCCATATTTCCCAGCAACAGCTGGATCATGGCCATCGTGCGAATGTTCTGCGAACCAACCGAGTGCTGCGTCCACCCTAACGCATACAGAATCGTCATTACGCGCGCGGGCGTCGCGGTGGAGCCAATCAAGTCGCACACCTGCTGGAATTTTTCCTTCGGCGTGCCACAGATCTGATTCACCATGTCCGGTGTGTAGCGCGAAAAATGCGCCTTCATCAGCTGATACACACAGCGTGGATTCTCGAGCGTCTCGTCGACCATCGCGAAACCGTCGGCACCGATCTGATAGCCCCAGCTAGTCTTGTCGTACATGCGCTTGTCGGGCGCGTAGCCGGTGAAGTAACCGTCGTTGAATGCGTACTCATCCTTGATAAGAAACGACGCGTTGGTATACGCCTTGACGTACTCCTGATGAATCTTGTTGTTCGACAGCAAGTAATTGATGACACCGCCCAGGAACGCTATATCAGTGCCGACGCGAAGCGGCGCGTAGACGTCAGCAATGGCAGCAGAACGAGTAAAGCGCGGATCGACAACGATCAGCTTCGCCTTGCGATGCTCGAGCGCTTCGGTCACCCACTTGAAGCCGCAGGGATGTGCTTCGGCGGCGTTGCCGCCCATGATGATTGCGAGGTCAGTGTTCTTGATGTCAACCCAGTGGTTGGTCATCGCACCTCTGCCAAATGTCGGGCCCAGACTGGACACCGTTGGCGCGTGTCAAACCCTCGCTTGGGTATCGAGCGCGACCATCCCCAGCGCGCGTGCCATTTTCACTGCGAGGTAACCCGGCTCGTTCGAGATCGCGCTTGAGATCAAGAAACCGGTCGTGTTCCAGCGGTTAACCGTGACGCCCTTGTCGTTGGTCTCGACGAAGTTGGCATCGCGATCTGCCTTCATATGCTTGGCAACTCGCGTCAGCGCGTCATCCCAGGAAATGCGCTTCCACTCGTTGGCACCAGGCTCACGCACTTGCGGATACAACAGGCGGTGCGGTGAATGCACCATGTCGAGCAACGCAGCGCCCTTCGGGCACAGCGTGCCGCGATTCACCGGATGATCGGGATCGCCCTCGACGTGAATGATGCTGGTCTTGGTGTTCTTTTCTTTGTTGCCGCGCGTGTACATGATGACACCGCAACTGACCGAGCAATACGGACACGTACCGCGTGTCTCTGTTGTTTGTGCGAGCTTGAAGGTGCGTACCTCGGCTAGCGCGAGCTGCGGCGAAAAGCCGAGTCCCACTGCCGATGAGGCACCCAGTCCAGTCGCGCAAATTCGAAAGAACTGGCGACGACTCAGTGGTGCATTCATCGAATCTCCCGTTGATGGTGCTGCTGGATCACTTTTTTGATCGCTGGCTCCGCCCAAAACTTCTGCAACCTTTGTCGCCAGCGACTTATATAAATGCATGGTGCCGCGCGCACTATATGCCCGCCATCACTTGCCTTCAACTCGAACAGCTATATTGCGACGCAATAACCAGCGCTTGGTGTGTAATCTCCGATCGCGAAAACTGCTTTCATGAATCGAATCCCGATCATCATTGGAACAGCCTGCACGCTACTGGCAGCGTGCGGCACGACACGTCCGGGTTTTCCGCCGGCCGCGGGTTCGGGCTCGAGCCCTTTAGCAACCGCGCCCGTGCCTGTCCCCAGCCTCGGCTTCTTCTCGAAAATCAAGGCGCCGTCGACGCATTTCCCAGTGCTGCAGCTCGCCTCACGCGGTGTCCAGATATTCCGCTGTGAAAAACGCGACGGCGGATTCGGGTGGGTTTTTCGGCAACCGCAGGCCGATCTGCTGGAGACCGGCGGCAAGCCGGTCGGCAAGCACGGCGCCAATTTTTCATTTGAGCACGACGACGGCAGCCGGCTCGTATCGACGATCGTAGCGTACGACGAAGCGTCAAAACCGACCGACCTTCGCTGGCTATTGCTTACGACGCGCAGTTTCGGCAAGGGGGCGCTCGAAAACGTAACCCATGTACAGCGCGTCAACACCGCGGGCGGTATGCCCCCCGCGAGGTGCGACTCTTCACAGCTAAACCAATTGCTGCGCGTCGACTTCACCTCAGACTTTGTCTTCTATCGGCCGCGGCCGGAGTAGCCTTCACCGAGCTTGACGAACGCGGTAAAATCCCGCGTTTGCGTGTAGGTTGCCCGGAGAAAATACATGACCTCGACTGCTTCGACGGTGGGCGCATATCTGCGCGATCTGCCGCCGGATCGTCGCGTGGCAATGGCGCGGTTGTGCAGCATGATCCGGCGCTCGGCGCGTGGTGTCCGTGAA
>DATLMT010000006.1:0-3942 GCA_035537135.1 Burkholderiaceae bacterium
TGGGTCGAGGATTTTCTACAGTGGGTTCGGTCAGTACGGCCGAAAAATGGTGCAAGACCACGTCGACGCGGTTAAATGGGGTGTAGCCCAGGGATTCGTCGACCCTGCGCGGGTCTGCATCTCAGGAGCTAGTTACGGAGGTGCGGCGGTACTGATGTCAATGGGTCAGGCGCCGGACGTGTTCAAGTGTGGTGTAGCAGGACTCGTAGTCAGCGACGCGAAAATGATACTGACGTCGCCTTCGGGCGATATAGCCCGTAACGACGGAGCGGTTAAATATTGGCTGCAGATACTCGGCGCCGAGTCGACGTCATCGATTCCTGCAATTGCGTCACCGGTGACTTATGCCGAAAAGATTAAGGGGCCGATCATGCTGTACGCCGGCGCAGAAGACATCCGCACTCCGCTGGAACAAACCCGAGCAATCCAAAGTGCGCTGGAGCGCGCCGGAAATCGTCCTAAGGCGGTGGTTATCAAGGCCGAAGAAGGGCATGGATTCGGCACGCTCGAAAACAACATCGATTTGTACAACCAGGTATTCAAATTCCTGGATGAGCAGATAGGCAGCAAGCGTTAATTGTCGGTTTGGATCGTGCGCAACGCCGCGAGCGCGATCGAGCGGCGATCGACTTTAAAAAACTCGCGCAGGGCGGTGCGTGTGTCAGAGCGGCCATAGCCGTCAGTCCCGAGGGCGATGTAGCGGTCCCGTATCCAGGGGCGTATCAGATCCGGCACGGCCGCGACGTAGTCGCTAGCCGCGATCACGGGAGTTCGGCTGGCAGGAAGTTGTTGTTCGATCCATGACGGCGGCTCGTCTTGCGCAGGTGAGTTTCTGGCGCTGTCGATCGCATCGCGCCGCAGCTCGGTAAAACTTGTCACCGAGTAAACATCCGCCGCGACGCCGAATTCTTCGTGCAATAAATCTGCCGCGGCCAGCACTTCGCGCAGGATCGTTCCGGCACCCAGCAGTCTGACCTTTGCATCCGGTACTGACCGGATGCGATACATGCCGCGCAGCACACCCTCGCGCGCCTCTTGCGGAATCGACGGCTGCGCGTAGTTCTCGTTCATCACAGTGACGTAGTAAAAGACGTCTTGCTGCTCCTTGACCATGCGCCGCATCCCATGTTCGACGATCAGCGCCAGCTCGTACGCGTAACACGGGTCGTAGGCGCGGCAGTTCGGAATCGTGCTCGCGATCAAATGGCTGGTGCCGTCCTGGTGCTGCAGTCCTTCACCGGATAGCGTCGTGCGGCCCGCAGTTGCGCCGAGCAGAAAACCGCGCGTACGCGAATCCGCGGCGGCCCACAACAGGTCACCGACCCGTTGAAAGCCGAACATGGAGTAGAAAATATAAAACGGCAGCATTGCAAAGCCGCTGGTCGAATAGCTAGTCCCCGCAGCGACCCACGATGCGATCGCGCCTGCTTCGTTGATGCCTTCTTCCAGTATCTGGCCGCTTTTCGCTTCCTTGTAGTAGCTGATCTGCGCCTGGTCTTCGGGCTCGTATAACTGCCCGACCGGCGAGTAGATGCCGACGGTGCGAAACAGATCGGCCATTCCGAACGTGCGCGCTTCGTCAGCAATGATCGGGACAATGCGCGCGCCGAGCTCGCGGTCTTTCAGAAGCGCTGAGAGCATGCGCACGAATGCCATCGTGGTTGACATTTCCTTGCCGTTCGCTTCGAGGGCGAAGCGGCCGAAGATTTCGGCGGCGGGTGTCGCGATCGGCGGACACGTTGCATCACGTGCCGGCAGATATCCGCCGAGTTTCTGGCGCCGTGCGTGCAGATACTTCATCTCTGGACTGTCGAGCGCCGGCCGGATGAACTCGACTTGTTCAGCCTGTGCATCACTGAGCGGCAGCGCAAAACGATCGCGAAACTCAAGCAACGCTTGTGTGTCGAGCTTCTTCTGTTGATGTCCTGTCATGCGGCCCTGGCCAGCCGTGCCCATGCCGTAGCCCTTTTTTGTTTTGGCCAAAATCACGGTTGGCTGGCCGCGATGATTAGCTGCCGCATGATACGCAGCGAAAATTTTTATCGGATCGTGACCGCCACGTCGCAGTCGGTCAATATCCTCGTCAGACAGATGGGACGTCAGCTGTGCAAGCTCGGGATACTTGTTAAAAAAATGCTCTCGATTAAAGCGGCCATCAGTCGCGGACAGCGTTTGAAACTCACCGTCAACCGTCTCATGAAACGCGCGCAGCAAGAGCATCTGTGTATCGCGCGCCAACAGCGGATCCCAGTCGGATCCCCACAGAAGCTTGATCACATTCCAGCCAGCGCCGGCGAAAAGCCCTTCAAGCTCCTGAATGATTGAACCGTTGCCGCGTACGGGGCCATCGAGTCGCTGCAGGTTGCAGTTGACGACGAAGATCAGGTTATCGAGTCCTTCGCGCGCGGCGATCGACAATCCGGCCAGCGATTCCGGTTCATCCATTTCACCGTCGCCGACGAATGCCCAAACCTTGCGGTCGCCCGTATCAAGCAGAGCCCGATTCTGCAGATACCGCAAAAATCGCGCGTTGTAGATGGCGAACAAAGGCCCGATCCCCATCGAGCCCGTCGGAAACTGCCAGAAGTTCGGCATTAACCATGGATGAGGATACGAACTCAATCCGTTGCCGCTCGTCTCGCGACGATAATGGTCGAGTTGTTCGGCGCTCAGTCGCCCTTCCAGAAATGCGCGTGCGTAAACGCCGGGCGATGAGTGCGGCTGGAAGTAAATCAGGTCGCCACGCGAATCGCGGGTGTTCGCGCGAAAGAAGTGATTGAAACCGACTTCGAACAAATCTGCTGCTGAGGAATAGCTTGCGATATGGCCGCCGAGCTCAGCGCTGACTGCGTTGGCGCGCACCACCATCGCTAGCGCGTTCCATCGCACCAGCGCGCTTAAGCGCGACTCAATTTCAAGGTTGCCTGGAAACGGTGGTTGGTCCGCGAGTGAGATCGTATTCAGATACGGCGTGTTTAAAACCTGCGGCAAAGGCACGCGGCGAGTACGCGCGTGCTGCAGCAAATGCTTCAACACAGAAGTGGCGCGCTCGGGCCCGACGGCGTCGATGACCGCGTCGAGCGCGTCCAGCCACTCGCGCGTTTCCTGCGGATCAGTGTCGTCCTCCCGCAGGCGCCAAGCGGCGTTAGGAATCAGCTTCGCAAGGTCATCGAGATTCATAAATGGATTATCCGCCAGCCGTTCGCAGGCTGGCTGAGATAATCGCGCCATGACGGCCGACTCGATCACCATCGTTCAACCCGATGACTGGCATCTGCATCTGCGCGATGGAGCGGCAATGGCTTCTGTGCTGCCACACTCGGCGAAGCAATTTGCGCGCGCGATTGTGATGCCAAACCTGAAGCCGCCAATCGTTACCACGGGCCAGGCTGTTGATTATCAGCGTCGCATCATGGCGGCGTTGCCGGTCGAATCGGCCTTCGAGCCGTTGATGACCCTTTACTTGACTGACGCCACGGCGCCGGAAGAGATCCGGCGCGCTGCTGACAGCGGCATCGTGCGCGCAATAAAGCTCTACCCTGCCGGAGCAACGACAAACTCCGAATCTGGCGTTACGAATCTGCGAAACTGCGCTCGCACGCTGGACGCACTGCAGCGCATCGGCATGCCGCTGCTGATTCACGGTGAGGTGACGCGCGCCCATGTCGACGTGTTCGATCGCGAACGGGTATTCATCGATGAAGTGCTGATCCCGCTGCGGCGCGATTTTCCCGAGCTAAAAATTGTGTTCGAACACATCACGACGAACGATGCGGTCAACTATGTGCGCGAGGAACGTGGCCCGCTTGGAGCGACGATTACGGCGCATCACCTGCTGTTCAATCGCAATTCGATTTTTTCGGGCCGCGATGGCCAACCCGGATTGAGCCCGCACCACTTCTGCCTGCCGGTGCTGAAGCGCGAGTCGCATCGGCGCGCACT
>DATLMT010000007.1:0-5023 GCA_035537135.1 Burkholderiaceae bacterium
GTCGATCTGGAACGGCAGCACGAATCTTTTTGCCGGCAACGGCTACGCGGGCTTGTCGGACTTCGCGCTGCACTACATCGGCGGCATCATCAAGCACGCACGCGCGCTGAACGCGATTACCAATCCGGGTACCAATTCGTATAAACGGCTGGTGCCGGGGTTCGAAGCGCCGGTGAAACTCGCCTATTCCGCACGCAATCGCTCGGCGTCGATTCGGATTCCCTACGTGTCGAATCCGAAAGGGCGGCGCATCGAGGTGCGCTTTCCCGACCCAACCGCGAATGCGTACATGGCGTTTGCCGCGATGATGATGGCCGGGCTTGACGGCGTGCAGAACAAGATCCATCCGGGCGAGCCCGCAGATAAGAATTTGTATGACCTCCCACCCGAAGAAGACGCCAAGATTCCGACCGTGTGCTCGTCATTGGAACAGGCGCTCGAGTATTTGGATAACGATCGCGAGTTTTTGACTCGCGGTGGTGTTTTCAGCAACGATCTGATTGACGCCTATATCGCGCTGAAAATGGATGAGGTCACACGCTTCCGGATGACCACGCACCCGGTCGAATTCGACATGTATTACAGCTCGTAATCGAGCCGGAGCGAAGGAACCAAGGGCGGCGCGTTGCAGCATAAGCGCCCCCTCCCACGAATGCGGGAACTGGACCGACAAGACGGCTTACTCGGTGGATCCGATGGCGACGCTCTGTCTTACACTGCGCGCCTCTCGCCTTCCAGGGAATCACTCCGTGACGCGTCTTGCCTCAGTTCTCGGCTTCGTTTCCTGCGCCTTGTCGATCGGCGCTTCAGCCCAGGCTTCAGACATTTTTGTTTGCGTCGGCGAAAATGGCGAGAAGCAGTTCACCAACACTGGCAGCGTCAAGACCTGCAAGAAAATGGACGTGCAGCCGATTTTGACGCTACCGGCAGCGCGCGTAACGCAGTCCAGAACCGGCGCGCAGCCCGCAGTCGAGCAGCGCGCTTCGGTATCGCCGGCCAGCTTCCCGCGAGTAGACGGCGACACGCAGCGCACGCGCGACAGCGATCGCAGGCGCATTCTGGAAGACGAACTCAGAGGCGAAGAAGAGCGCCTGGCGAAGCTGAAGTCGGAGTTCAACAACGGCGAGCCCGAGCGGCGCGGCGATGAACGCAACTTCGCGCTTTACAAAGAGCGGACGCAGCGCCTGCAGGAAGACATCGCTCGCACCGAAAACAACGTACGCGCACTCGCGCGTGAGATGTCGCTGCTTAAGACCCAGTAACGATGCAGACGAAAGTGGAAATGGACTTTCGTCTGATTGGTTAGCTCGTACTCGGTGGCAAAGCCACACAGTTCCGCGAAAAACGCAGAATAACCAGCGGCGGCCGCAGCCCGGCGGGCAGGTTCCGCGGCGTGGGGCGGGCGCATGAGCGCGGTCGAGTTGCTTGCGCTCACGCAGTCCCCGTACGACGGCCTGGACCTGCTGTCCACCGCAGTACTTCTGGTTGATAGCAGCGGCCGCATCGCGCACGTCAATCAGGCGGCCGAGCTGCTATTCGATACTTCACGCAAGACGCTGATCGGGCAATTGGCAGGGCGCGTCCTCGGCAGCGACCCCGAGATGCAGCAACTGGTGTGCGATGCGCGCGCCAATGCTTTCGGCCAGCGCAAGCAGATCATGGAATTGCGGCGCGTCGGACGCGATCCTTTGCCGGTCCGCGTCATCGCTGCCGTGCAGTTTGTCGATGATATTCCGCTGGTGCTTGAAGTTACCGAGATCGAGCAGCAGTTGAAAGTCGATCGCGAAGAGCGGCAGATCGGATTGACCGAAGCGAATCGCGAGCTCTTGCGCAACCTCGCGCACGAAATTAAGAATCCCCTTGGCGGCGTGCGTGGTGCCGCGCAGCTGCTAGAAGCCGAGCTGTCCAGCAGCGAACAGCGCGAGTACACGCGCGTCATCATCGCTGAGGCCGATCGGCTGCATGCGCTGGTTGATCGCCTGCTGATGCCGCATCGCGCGCCGCGCGTCGTGTCCGAGATGAATATTCACGAAGTGTGCGAGCGCGTGCGGCTCATCATCGTGTCCGAATTTCCGCGCGGGCTGACAATCACGCGCGATTACGACGCGAGCGCTCCGGAATTTCGCGGCGACAAGGAACAGTTGATTCAGGCGCTGTTGAACGTTGTGCGCAACGCGGCGCAGGCGCTCGACTGCCGTATCGCCGCCGGGGACGCCGAGATCATCTTGCGCACGCGTGTGGCGCGTCAAGTGACGATCGCGCGCGCACGCCACCGCCTTGCACTTGACCTTCACGTGATCGACAACGGCCCCGGCATTCCTGAGCCGCTGAAAGATCGGATCTTCTTTCCGCTGGTGTCCGGCCGCGACGGCGGCAACGGTCTTGGCCTGACGCTGGCGCAGAATTTTGTTCAGCAACACGACGGCATGATCGAAGCCGACAGCCGCCCCGGCCGCACTAGTTTCCGCATCTTGATACCGCTGGTATGAAGCCCGTCTGGATCGTCGACGACGACCGCTCGATCCGCTGGGTGCTGGAGAAAGCACTGGCGCGCGAGAACATTCCGTGCAAAGCGTTCAGCGGCGCGCAGGACGTGCTGTCTGAGCTTGAGCACGAATCCCCGCAGGTACTGGTGTCCGACATCCGCATGCCGGGAGTTAACGGCACTGAGCTGTTGCGCGCGGTTAAGCGCAAGCATCCCGCGCTGCCCGTGATCATCATGACGGCATTCTCGGATCTCGATAGCGCGGTGTCTTCGTTTCAAGGCGGCGCTTTCGAGTATCTGCCGAAACCGTTTGACGTAGACAAGGCTGTCGAGCTTATTCGGCGCGCGGTCGACGAAAGCGTGCGCGAATCCCAGGCCGACGAATCGCCCGTTGATGTTCCGGAGATTCTCGGTCAGGCGCCGTCGATGCAGGAAGTGTTTCGCGCGATCGGGCGGCTGTCGCAATCCAATGTGACGGTGTTGCTCACCGGCGAGTCCGGCAGTGGCAAAGAGGTCGTCGCGCGCGCTCTGCATAAGCACAGTCCGCGCGCACAGATGCCATTTATCGCGCTGAACATGGCGGCGATCCCGCGCGATCTTCTGGAGAGCGAATTGTTTGGCCACGAGCGCGGCGCGTTTACCGGCGCACAGGCGATGCGGCGCGGCCGTTTTGAGCAGGCTGAAGGCGGAACGCTGTTTCTCGACGAAATCGGCGACATGCCATCGGAATTGCAAACGCGTTTGCTGCGAGTGTTGTCCGACGGCACCTATTACCGCGTCGGAGGCCATCACCCGATAAGAGCCGACGCGCGCGTGATCGCGGCCACGCACCAGAACCTCGAAGAGCGCGTACGTCAGGGTTCGTTCCGCGAAGATCTGTACCACCGCCTGAATGTGATCAAGCTGCGGCTGCCATCGCTTCGTGAACGGCGCGAAGACATCGCATTACTTGCGCGGCATTTCCTTGCGAAGAGCGCGGCCGAGCTTACCGTCGATCCGAAGCGCCTGTCTGACGAGGCGCTTGCGTTCATCAGCCAGCTGCCGTTTCCGGGCAACGTGCGGCAGCTCGAAAATCTTTGCCACTGGCTGACCGTACTGGCGCCGGCGCAAGTCGTAAAAATTGACGACCTCCCGCCCGAGGTTAGACATGGAATTGCGCCGTCGCCTGCAGCGCCCCCGAATGCGGCAGTCAACGGCGCTCCGCCGACACCAATGGCGCGTTCTGCACCCACATGGTCCGATCAGGACTGGCTAACGCAGTTGACCGCCGAAGTCGAGCGGCGCCTGAAGGCCGGCACCCCGGACGTAATGGACGTACTGTCGCGCGAATTCGAGGCGACGGTGATTCGTACGGCGCTCAAGCACACGCATGGGCGACGTATTGATGCTGCCACTCGCCTCGGTGTCGGGCGCAACACCATCACGCGCAAGATTCAGGATCTTGGCCTCGAAGAGTAGCTGGCGCGAACAGTTGCGCTGAACCTGCGCTCCCTGCACTTCGTCGCACCTTGCCGCAGTTCGTCGCAGCGGGCGCGACGGCGATGCCGGGTCGAGGATAATCGCGCCCCATTAAGGGTGCCTGGCTGCGGGTCATGCCCCTAGGGGGGTAAGGATGCGTACGCGCACACGATGGATATGGATCACCGCGCTGGTTGCTGTCGTCGTCGGGGGCGCCGCGCTTGCCATCTCGTCTAAGAAGGGCGAGCGCGACGCCTCCAAGAAGCGCGAGCGCCCAGCGCTAGAGTTTTCACAGCGCGATGTCGTTTCATTGCAGTCGAAGCGTCTTGCGATCGAGCTCGCGGTACCCGGGTCGGTGCAGGCCGTTTCGCAGGCCACCGTGCGCGCGAAGCTGTCAGCCGAAGTCAAGCGTGTGCTGGTACGAGAAGGAGACCGTGTGTCTTTCGGCCAGCCAATTGCCGAGTTCGACACTGCGCAGCTGCGCGCGCAGATGGCCGAGCGCAGGGCCACGTTGGAATCTGCCCGGGCACAGCTCGCGATGGCCGCACGTACGCGCGAATCTAACGCGCAGCTCGTCAAACAAAACTTCATTTCCCAGAACGCATTCGACACCGCCGATAGTGCACATCAGGTTCAGCTGGCCGCGGTCGCCGCTGCACAGGCGCAGCTGGAGCTGACACAGCTGTCGATGACCGACGCCGTGGTGCGTGCGCCAATTCCGGGAATCGTGTCCAAACGCCACGTGCAGCCAGGTGAGAAGGTGAGCTTTGACGCTCCGTTGCTGACGATCGTCGATTTGACGCAGCTGGAAGTGCAGGCGCAGGTGCCCATTTCGGACGTCACGCAGATCCGCAAAGGTATGCCTACGCAGGTCGACGTTGAAGGCATCGACGGCCGCAAATTTGAAGGACGGGTCGAGCGCATCAACCCGAGTGCAGAACCAGGCACGCGCACGATCAACATTTATGTGTCGCTTTCGAACGAGGAATTGCTGCTGAAAGCGGGCATGTTCGCCCGCGTGTCGCTGACAATTGCGCCCGAGGTCGAAGTGCCGGCGCTACCGCTGTCGGCGGTGCGTAC
>DATLMT010000008.1:0-5487 GCA_035537135.1 Burkholderiaceae bacterium
ACCAGAATTGCAGGATCCTTTAGCAGCGTGCGCGCAATCGCAACGCGCTGTTTTTCGCCGCCCGACAGCTTCAGTCCGCGCTCGCCGACGCGCGTTTCGTACTTGTCGGGCAACGACTCTATAAAGTCGTGAATGTGGGCGGCACGTGCTGCCGCTACGACTTCGTCATGCCCTGCACCCGGTCGCCCATACGCAATGTTGTATTCGATCGTGTCGTTGAACAGCACGGTGTCCTGCGGAACAATTCCGATTGCAGCGCGCAAACTCTCCTGTTTGAGCGTGCGCACGTCCTGACCGTCGATCGCGACGCGGCCGGCATCGACGTCATAGAAACGGAACAACAGCCGCGCCAACGTCGATTTGCCGGACCCTGTCGCTCCGACGACCGCCGTCGTTGATCCACCCGCAATCACCAAATTGACGTCTTGCAGCACCTGGCGGCGAATGTCATACGAAAAATCGACATGCTCGAAGCGCACTTCGGCAGAGCGCACTACAAGCGGCTTGGCGTCGGGTGCATCGGTGATCTCGCGGTTCTGTTCGAGCAGCACGAACATGCGGTCCATGTCGGCCAGGCTTTGCTTGATCTCGCGATAGATCACACCGAGAAAGTTCATCGGGATATACAGCTGAATCATGAAAGCGTTGACCAAAACCAAGTCACCGATGCTCATCCGTCCTTCGGCTACGCCGAGCGCGGCACGCCACAAAATCAGCGTCAACGCCACCGCGATCAGCGCCTGTTGCCCCGCATTCAGAATATTGAGCGATTGCTGCGACAGGACCGCCGTGCGCTGCGAATCGGCCAGCGTCTCGTCGTAGCGGCGTGCTTCGTAATTTTCGTTGCCGAAATACTTGACGGTCTCAAAGTTAAGCAGCGAATCGACCGCGCGCGATTGAGCCTTGCTTTCAAGCTCGTTCCAACGCCGCCGAACGGCCGTGCGCCAGTTGGTCACCGACACCGTGAACGCAATGTAAATAACCAAGCTGGTGCCGACGATCGCGGCGAACCAGACTTCGTATTTCCACAGCAGGTAGGCGAACACCAACGTAATCTCGATCAGCGTCGGCAGGATCGAATACAACGTGAAGCTGATCAGCGAAGAAATGCCGCGAATGCCTTGGTCGATCTCGCGCGTTACCGCGCCGGTGCGACGATCGAGGTGGTAGCGAAGCGACAGGGAATGCAGATGGCGAAATGTTTTCAGCGCCAGCGTGCGGGTAGCCGCCTGCGTCACCTTGACGAAGAAAAACTCGCGCAGCTCGGTGAACAGCGAAGTCGAAAGCCGAAGTGCGCCATAGGCGATGATCAGTGCAAGGGGGACGACCAGGACGCCGGCAGCGACCTGCGTCGGCGACAATCCGTCGACGATGTCTTTCAACAGGATGGGCACCGATACCGTTGCCAGCTTGGCGGCGACCAAACAGGTGAGCGCAAATAGCACTCGGCCCTTGTAGGCCCACAGATAAGGCAGCAGTGTTCGGAGCGTCTTCCAATCGTTGCGATTGGCGCGGTCGGCCACTAGTGATTCTCTCGGTGGGGACCAACGCACTTAGCCTCTCCTCGATACGGTTACGCTTCGCATGAATCGATTATCCAGTAGACCTATGCCTGAATCCGACCAGCTTCCCGCTCTACCCGCCGATCGTGTCGCGATGTTGCGCATGATGCCGATGCCGGCCGATGCCAACGTTCACGGCGACGTGTTCGGCGGCTGGATCATGTCGCACGTCGACGTGGCAGGTGCCGTTCCGGCCGCGCGTCGTGCAGGAGGCCGCGTGGCGACTGTCGCCGTGACGTCGTTCGTATTCAAGCATGCGGTGTTTGTCGGCGATCTGGTCAGCTTCTATGCGGAAATCGCAAAAATCGGCACGACGTCGATCACGGTCGACGTTGAGGTTTATGTCGAGCGCAATCGCCTGCAGAAAGAAGTCGTCAAGGTTACCGAGGCGACGCTGGTGTACGTAGCCACCGACGAGCAGCGCAAACCGCGGCCGCTGCCGCCGCTGTAGTTCTCAGCAAGCGGCCCGCTAGAAAAGCTCGTTTAAGCGGCGACGGTCGCCGCAGTACTGCCGGCAATGTAACCGCCGACGATCGCGGTCAACAAACCGTTGCCTTCGAGATAGCCCCCGCCGGCATCACCTGATACTCCGCGCGCTGCGCCGCCTGCCGCCAACAAATTGGGAAACGGCGCTCCATCCTTGCGCAATACCCGCCCCGCCGCATCGATGGCCAATCCGCCCTCAGTACCAAGCAGCGCACCTGTGACGGGAACGCCGTAGTACGGACCCAGCAGCATCTGCGTCGCGCGAAACTGGCGGCCGAACTCATCCGTCGCGTCATCGAACGCCAGCGCGTTAACCAACGCAATGGTCGCCTCGAGCCCTTCGCGTTTGACTCCGAGGTGATCGGCGAGATCGCGCAGCGCCGTTTCACGCTTGATGACGCCAGACGTGACTGCCGTTGCGTAATTCGGCATCGTCAATCCGATCTCGTGCACGCGCTCGTCGTAAACCATGAACGCGGTCGCACCCGGCTGCGCCAGCACAAACAACGCAGACTCTGAATATCCTTCGTGCTCGTTGACGAAACGCTCACCGTCGCGGTTTATCTGCACCGCACCTTCGGTCATCAGCGACCATGGCAATGGCAATCGCTGCGACAAAACCACCGCGCTGTGAGCCAGAAACCCGTCGATGTCTGCGAGCTGCGCATCCAGCGCTGTGCCCCACACAAGCGCATCGCCCTGGCTGCCTTCATGTCCGGCGAACGGCAACCCACGAACGTCCGGCAGATACTTTGCAACCAACGCACTGTTGCCGGCAAATCCGTTGCACGCGAGGATCAGCGTCCGGCATCCCACCGATTCGACTTTGCCGCCACGCTTGTAGCGGACGCCGACGATGCTTTCGCCGTCGACGACCAGATCGATCACGTGTGCCGCGGATTCCATATTGACGCCTCGAGTACCCAGCGCCGAGTACAAAGACGACAACAGCGTCGAGCCGCCGCGATCGGCCAACGCGTGCATACGCGGAAGCGAATGCCCTGGGGCGATACCCTCGACGAGCTCGAAACGGATTCCATATTGCTTGGTCAACCACTCGAGCACTTTCGCCGACGCCGCCGTCAGCGCCTCGACCAGCGGTGCATCAGCCGAGCCGTTGGCTTTGGCCTGGATGTCATCGGCAAAGCGCTGTGGCGAGTCGTCAATTCCTCGCGCTTTCTGCTCCGCAGTGCCGGCTGCGGGCACCATTCCCGACGAGCACGCGGTTGCGCCGCTCGGCGCGGCATCGCGATCCAGCACCAGCACGTCCGCTCCCCCGGCGCGCGCTGCAAGCGCCGCAGTGGCGCCTGCACCGCCGGCCCCAATGACCACGACCGATGCAGTGGCACCAAACCGTTCCTTAGAATCGCGGACGATGCCCATCGATTACCCACCTGTCCGTTTTAGTTGCTGTTCGAGCCAGTGTGCAGCGGCAAGAACACGCGCATCGTCGCCCGCCCGCCCGATTAGCTGCACGCCCAGCGGAAGATCGGACTGACTCCGCCGCAAGCCGCGCGGCACCGGCACGTTGATCTGGGGGCCGCCCAACAGTTGCCACGCGCGATTGAATTGCGGGTCACCGGTGCTGCCGAGACCGTGCGGCGCTTCGCCCGGCGCGCTCGGCGCCAGCACCACGTCTGCATCGGCGAACAGCTCATCGATCGACGCGGCGCACTCGCGGCCGGTCCGCAGCGCAGCCAGGTACGCATTTGCGTCGATCGTCCGCCCTTCTTCGATCAGCGCGGCGAGCTGCGGCGAAAGTGCGTCGCGGCAATCGTCGAACTCTGCAGCCAATGCGCGCGCTGTTTCGAAGACTTGCACGGTTCTTTGTGCGTCCGCAAGCGGTGTGAAGCGGCTAGGCCAGCGAATCTGCTTTATCACTGCCCCGCCGTCTGCATACGTGCGCACGACCGATGCGAGCGCTTCGCCCATCGTCGAAGACAGCTGCTCTGCCCACGGCGTATCCGTCCACGCGACTCGCGGCGCGGACGCACGTCCCGTGTCTTGCAGATTCGCTGACAAGTCGGCACGCAACGTGATCGCCGAAGCGACCAGCCCTGCATCCTGCACCGAGTTCGCGAAGCATCCGACCACGTCCAGCGTGTCGGACACCTGCAAAACTCCGGTGCGCGGCACTAACCCGCGCGTCGGAACAAAACCTACTACTCCGCAGAACGACGCTGGCCGAATCACTGAGCCCGCCGTTTGCGTGCCTAGTGCAAACGGCGCCATGTGTGCTGCGACGGCTGCGGCTGATCCACTCGACGAGCCGCCGGGCGTGTGCTCCGGGACGTGTGGGTTGCAAGTCGGCCCGGGTGTGAAGTTGGCAAACTCCGCGGTGACCGTCTTGCCGAACACATAACCGCCGGCGGAGTGCACGGCTGCGATGCACGCGGCATCGGCACGCGGCACGTGGCCGGCGTAGATCGAAGAGCCGTGCTCGGTTGCGATACCGGCCGTATCGATGACGTCTTTCACTGCGACGGGCAGCCCGGCCAGTCGACCAGATTTCGCGCCGCGGTCGAACTCGCGCGCAATGTTCAACGCGCGGTCCGCATCGATCCATGCGAACGCGCGCACCTCGCTTTCGCGCTGCTCGACCGCATCGAGAAATGTATGCGTCACCGTCTCGCACGTCACGTCGCGCGCAGCGAGCATGCGCAACAGCTCAGTGGCTGCGAGGCGGTTAAGCGGGGGTCGCATCGGAACGGGCGGCCGGCATGGCTGCCCGCAGCCTAGCGCAAGCTACAGGAACAGGTCGGGCATCAGCTTTTGACTGCCGGCGACAACCGAATACTTGCTCAAGTCGGTCACGCCAGCCGATTTCAAAACTTCGTCGTCGATGAAAAAGTTGCCGCTGGTCGTCGCCGCGTCTGATATCAAAACCTGGTAGGCCGCGTCCGCCATGATCTGCGGCGTGCGGCAATGCTCGGGCTTGATGCCCGGAATCATCTGCAGCGCAGCCGTCTGAATGACGGTGCGCGGCCAGAGCGCGTTGACTGCAATGCCGTACTGCCGAAACTCGGCGGCATGCCCGAGCACACACATGCTCATTCCGTACTTAGCCATCGTGTAAGCGACGTGGGGTGCGAACCAGCGCGGGTCCATGTTTAAAGGCGGCGACAACGTCAGGACGTGCGGATTTCGCTTGCGCTCCGCCGACTGCTTCAAATATGGCACGCACGCCTGCGTGCACAGGAAAGTGCCGCGCACGTTGACGCCGAACATCAGGTCGAAGCGTTTCATCGGCGTGTCGGTCGTGTTCGTCAGCGAGATCGCGCTCGCGTTGTTGACGAGCACGTCGATGCCGCCGAACTTCTCGACCGTCTTGGCGACGGCGGCGGCGATCTGCGCCTCGTCGCGGATGTCGACCACGCAGGGCAGCGCCTTGCCGCCCGCCTTCTCGATCTCTTCGGCGGCGCTGTAGATGGTGCCGGGC
>DATLMT010000009.1:0-5570 GCA_035537135.1 Burkholderiaceae bacterium
ACGCCGGCCGCACCGTGATCGAATACCCTTTCAGCGGATAGATCGGAAGCGCAAGTCCGGCGGTAAGGGCGAGTTCGGCGGCGCCGGCTCCTGCGGCAAGCAGATACGCGTCGGCGCGCAGCGGTCCATGGGCAGTCTGCAACATGCGGACTCGCGCGCCGTCGATGTCGAAGCCGCTCGCAGCGCGATTCAGCTGCAAGTCGCCACCACGTTGCACGATGCGTTGTGCTAACTGTGCGCAGAATTCTCCGCAATCTGCTGCTGCGTCGCCCACCGTCCACACGCCTCCGGCAATACGTTGCTGATAGGGCTCGAGGGCGGGTTCCTGATCGATGCACTGCACACGCGTGAGCATCGTTTGCCTGCTGCCGAGTCCCGCCTGATACAACACCTGCGCGTGTGCCGTGGCGAGCGATCCCGCGTCCGGATAGACGACGAGTTTGCCGCCGCGAGTGAAGTGGCAGTCGATGCCCTCGCCCTCGATCAGCGGCTCGACGAATTCGCGCGACAACTCGGCCAGCTTCAGCAGACCGGCGGTCGTCGCCCGCGCATCACGCGTGTTCGCATGGCGCAGAAACTCGAACGCCCATCGCCACTGCACCGGATCGAAGCGAAAGTGCAGCTTTAACGGTGAATCACGCGTTAGAAACAGCGCCGGCAAGCGCGGCGGCACCGAAGCATCTGCAAGCGGCGCGACGAACGCATATGAAAGCTGAGCGCCGTTGGCGGCGCTCGCGCCCTGAGCGACAGCGGGCTCACGTTCGATGACAGTGACGCTGTGGCCTTCGCTCTGCAGAAAGTAGGCCGAGGTCAGACCGATAACACCCGCACCAATGATGCAAATATGCATCGCGCGAGTTTAGTGAAGCGAATCTAGGACAGAAACGCGAAGCCCAAAAAAAGAGCGCGAAACTTCGCGCTCAATCTTGGTGCCGGGAGAAACTATTTCGCAGGCGGTGTCGTTGTCACCGTACGGTTGACCGTACCGTCAGGATTGACGCTGCGGTCGACCGTCGTAGTGCTGCCGCGCGGCCCGGTGATGGTGGAGTCAACGGCACCATCTGCGCCGCGCGTGCGATCGACAGTGCTTACGCCACCCTTCGGGCCCACCACTGTCTTGTCGGTAAGTCCATCGGCGCCGCGCGCTCGGTTCACTGTCGTTGTACTGCCGTCAGCGCGTGTACGCGTGCTGTCAATGGCGCCGTCGGCACCTCGGCTGCGATCAATAGTGCTGGTATTTCCTCGTGGTCCAGTGACAGTTGCATCGACCACGCCGTCCGCACCACGTGTGCGATCGATGGTCGAGGTGCGACCCTGCGGACCTGTCACTGTTTTGTCGATGACACCGTCAGCGCCGCGCGAGCGATCGACCGTGGTGACGCCGCCCTTCGGACCGACAACGGTTTTATCCACCGCACCATCGGCACCGCGCGAGCGATCAACAGTGGTCACGCCGCCCTTAGGCCCCGTCACGGTTTTGTCTACCAGGCCATCGCTGCCGCGTGAGCGGTCTGTCGTCGTGACGCCACCCCGCGGACCGGTCACCGATTTATCCACGACGCCATCAGCACCTTTCGTACGATCAACGCGAGTTACACCACCACGTGGGCCAGTAATGGTTGCATCGGTCGTGCCTTGGCCGTCCTTGTACCGATCAACGGTGGTCACGCCGCCCTTGCGGTTGGTCCGCGTCGCATCGACCGCGCCGTCGGCGCCGCGATTGCGCTGGATACTCGTCCCACTCTTGTGCGCTTTGACGTGGCGTTCTCCGCTCTGTGCGTCGGCATTCGTGGCGATTGCGAGCGTGCTCGCGACGGCCAGTGTGATCAGACGAAAATCGCTGACCTTACGTAAAACATTGTTCATCTCTCGCTCCGTTCGGTTATCACAGTGAGCGTCACGATTGACGCTTCATGCATAACGGCAGCGTAGGCGCGGCGCGCACCGGCCGTCTCTTTCCGAACTGCGAGGATTGTTGCCAGATGTAAGCGTGTCTAACGCTTAATAAGGGGGCCGGAAACGCCGCGCGAACAAAATGTAAATCGTCGCCGCCGACAGGATCACGAACCAGATCAGTGACCAATCGGCAATCGTCAGCCCGACCAGTGTCCACGCCGACTCTGAACAATCACCGCTCCCACGAAATACTTTAGGAAGCACGTCGGTCAACGGAAAATTGTCCAGCATGGCCGCCAGGCCCGGTCCGCACGACATGCTTTGAGGATTCATCTGAAGCCACACGTGACGGCCAGCGATGCCGGCACCCGCCAGTGCGGAGATCAGCGCCAACACACCAAACCACCGGCCCGCTTGTCGCGGACTTACCGCCGCGGCGATCAGCGCAAACAACGCGAGTGCCAAGTACGCGATCCGTTGAAAGATGCACAACGGGCACGGATCAAGGCCTACTACGTGCTGCAGCAGCAGCCCGACGCCGATCAAGCCGAGCGCAACGCCGGCGAGCGTTGTGTAGGCAGTGCGAGGACTCGCAATCATGTCGCTCAATACGGCTCAAAGCTCACGCCGTTTTTTCGCAGCAGCGTTTGCATCAGTGTCTTCCATCGCCCATCGGGTGACCACACCGTGGCCACCGCGTCGTAAGCGACGCGTGGATCGTGTTTCTCCGAAATTACCCGGTGCAGGAACACCATCGATGACGCGCGCAGATTGATCTGACAATGAACCAGAACCTTACGCTGAGAAAGAGCGGAGAGCACGGCGGTGAACGCTTCGAAGTCTTTCTCGGTCGGACTATCGAACTTGATCGGAATGTTGACGAATACCATGCCCTGCTTTCCAAGGATCACCGCCTCATCACGGACGGCATCGGACACGGTTGGCGGCGCCAGATAGATAACAGCTTCGAAACCCTGCGCCGCAAGGCTCGCGAGCGCCTCGGCCGAAGGCTGCCCCGAGGTGACCAGGCGCGGATTGATCTCTACCCGGTTAGGCATACCGGGCGAATGCGCTTGCGCCGGCGCGACCGACGCCGTCAGGATCCACACAAGCGCCAGCAAAGCTGCCGAAAGTCTTACTGTCGCCATCACTGCACCTCGAAGTACAGCGTCGTGAAATCACTCTCCCAGTCGGTCCCCGGCTTGTGCGACGAGCGCAGCTCGGTGCCGCGCAGTAGCCACTTGCCGGCGCGTGCGATTCTGAAAACGGCGCGACCTGCGGCGTCCGTCTTCTTGAAAGCGCGGTTAGTCTTGCCTTCGCGCAGGATTCCCAGCGAAAAATCCATCAGTGGCGATCCATTTTTGAGCACGCGCACGGGGAACTCATCGCCGGCACGAAGCGCAGTCGGGTCTTTTTCGGGAACGACTTCAAGCGGCATCCCCACCGGCTCTTGCCACGAAAGATCGCTTTTCGGCCGGCCGACGCGCACAAAAGTCTTTGCGTGTTTGCTGTAGACCTCGCGCCACGGTTTAGCCGTCTTTGCCTTGGTGCCCGCATACCATGCCTGGGTCAGCAGTGATGGAGCGTCGATCTCATCCAGATAGTGTTGAACCTCCTTGCGATTAAGTTCGGCCGACTTCGGCGCCAGCGACACCCATAGCGTTGCGACGCCGGGCTCTGACAACGGCGCGCGCAATTCGAGTGATTTTTTCTCCGGCGAGCCCGGAGGAATATTTGACGTCTTGCCGTTGAGCCGAAAGCGCGCTGTTGCGACTCGGTCGGCTTTAATCACCGCTTCGAACGTTGCAAACTTGTCGCCGCTGGTCAGATCGATCTGGGCGATCGTGCCGGGTAAGACGGACGCGCGGCGCGGTTGCAGCCACGTGTCATGTGCTGCGACGCCGTTTGAAGCCACGCCGCCCAATGCGAACACCAGACAACAAAGCGCACGGGTCATTCCGGCGCTGGCTGCTGATAACGGCGGGGCAGTATCACGTGAAAGATCGTGCCGACTTCGGCACTCGACTCGAGCTCTATCGTGGCATTCAGCAGATCGCTCAAGCGCTTGACGATCGATAACCCGACGCCCTCGCCTCTTTGCTGGCTTACCTCGCGCTGGTCATCGTCGAACGTCGTTGCATTGGCATCGGCAGACTCCGGATCGACCCCGGCCTTGCGATCGATATCGTGGGACGCAATAGTGGCGGCTTTCAGCGCGGCAACCAGCGGCGCCCCGGGACCGGCGTGAAATCCAGGACCCGTGTCGCGCACCGAGAACATCCACCGTTCGCGATCATTCTCCCTGCTATCGCCCCAATTTACCGTCACGCCGCCGACCCGCGTGTAACGCAGTGCATTGATCAACAGGTTCTGCGCGACGCGCCGCGTCTTGACGGCGTCACCTTCGACCATTAAAGACTCGGGGCCGCCGGATTCCAAATACAGGCCGCGCTCGTGCGCTTGCACATGCAGCTCTTCGCACAAGTCCCGCAACAAGCGAGCCGCATCGAACGGCTTGACTTCGAGCTGCTCGTGACCAGCTTGCAGCCGCGCCAGGTTCATCACGTCGTCCAGCATCATATGCAGCGATGACGTGCTTCTCTGCAGCAGCACCAGAAATTTTTCTCGAATCGCCTCAGGGGCCGCGGGCGAAGTCAATCCGGTTGTTGCATTCACGACTGCGCCAACGTGGCCACGGAGATCATGCGCCGCCTGCCGCCATAGCTCCGTGCGGTCGCGCTGCAGCCTGCGCTCTTCGTTCAGCGTTCGCGCCAAGTCCCGCACATGCCCGTCGGCCTCGAGTTTTTCGAGCTCGAAATACTGTGAAGCGCTGTCGCTGACACTTTCTACGCATAACTCGGTCCATGCTCGACGCACGACAGCCATCGCCTCGGAGGAGCGATTCGTCCGCTGACTTGAGTAGCGCTCCAGCTCATCAAGAAGCACCAGCTGCAGATGCCCCCATTCGCGCGTGATTTCGCGCAGCCGGTAGCCTTGGTGCCAGCGCTGCAGCCCGTGCGCGACCGCGTCGTGCTTTTGTTCCTCATCAAGCGATTTCGGATCTTGCGGCCAGGCCTGCAGCCTGCGCTCGAACACGTCGAGCACCTGCGGGATATGGTCGTTGAATTGCGATTGCGGCAGCGAGTTAGCCGTCGTCAATTGAGGATCGGCATCGGCTGAAGCGCGCCACGCCTGCAGTATGGCCGGCCGCCGCTCGCGCAGATGCGCGGCGACGCCGTTTAGTTCTTCGTCGATGTTCGAAGTGCGAACCATTGGATCCAAATGCGCCGAGCGCGCATCGATTACGGACATTGTAGGCGTTGCCCGTGGCTACCACTGCCATATGCAGGCAGCCACACACTGTGATACTGTAGCCATCCACATAGATGGTTGTTGGATGGTCCGAAGAAGTGGCGGGCGACGTTAAACAATCCGAATCTGAAAAAATCACGATCAATGTCGGCTACGTCGATCTCGGACACATCGACCTGCTGGTGCGTGAGGGTTTTTATTCGAACCGCACCGACCTGATCCGCACGGCAATCCGCAACCAGATTGCATCGCACGCGGACACACTGCGTCAGACGGTGAGTCGCCGCAGCCTGGTGTTGGGCATTCACCACTATTCGCGCAAGGACCTCGAAGCCGCACGCGCGCGCGGCGAGCAGTTGCAG
>DATLMT010000010.1:0-7174 GCA_035537135.1 Burkholderiaceae bacterium
CGAAAAAAGCGCGGACGCGAAAAGTGCTCCGAATGCACCGAAGACCACGGCAGAGCGCGAAATGGAATTTCGCAAGCGCCAGCAGGAGCGCGCCGACAGTGAAAAAAAGGCAGCCGAGGAACAAGCGAAGAACGCTGCTAAGACGGCTGAGTGCGATCGCGCACGCGGTTACATGAAGTCTCTGGAAGACGGCATGCGAATCACGAAAACCGACGCTTCTGGAAATCGAGAGTTCCTGGACGACGCTCAGCGCGCTGCCGAGAAAGACCGTACGCGCAAGATTATCCAGAGCGCCTGCGGTTAATAGCAGTTAGCTAGCTCGGCTTCGCTTGCGCCGTATTTCTGCGCGCATACGGCGTCCTTCCTTCGGGTCGATGATCAGCGACCGGTAGATCTCGACGCGGTCACCCTCTGCGAGCACCTCGTCCAGCGAGCAGCGCCGCCCCCAGATTCCGGTATCAGGAAGTTCTTTCAACTCAGGATGCCGTGTGTAAATCTGCGACGCCGCGATCGCGTCGCGCACCGTTGCCCCATTGGCCACGCGTACCGGCGTCACATCCTCAACCTCCGGCGCGCAGTAGGCGACAGTAATCCGAAGCCGGCTCGAATCCATCATGCCCAGGTGAGATATAAAGCCGGATTGTATTGACGGCGGTGACGGCTCGCAGTGGCGATTGTTCAGAACAAGAAAGCGCAACACGATTATTCAATCGAAGAGCGCTACGAAGCCGGCATTGCGCTTGAAGGCTGGGAAGTCAAATCCATTCGCGCCAACCAGGCTCAACTGAACGAGGCCTATGTCATCGTGCGCAGTGGTGAGCTGTACCTGCTGAACTCGCACATCAGTCCGCTACCGACGACGTCAACGCACGTCAAAGCGGAGCCCACACGCACCCGCAAGCTTCTGCTGCATGCCGCGGAGATACGCAAGCTGATCGGCAAAGTTGAGCGCGCCGGCTATTCGCTAGTGCCACTGAACATGCACTACGCCAAGGGCCGTATAAAGCTTGAAGTTGGCCTCGCGAAAGGTAAGCGGCAATTCGAGAAGCGGGCCGATCAGGCGGACAAAGATTGGAAACGGGAACAGAGCCGACTGCTGAAACAGCGCAGCCGTTAGACGCGCAGCAGTCGCTTTAGAACGACGGCATCGTCGCGATTTTCGTAATAGCCTTTCAGCAACTCCACCTGCCGGTAGCCATGCTTGCCATAGAACTGGCGGGCGGCAAAGTTTGTCTCGCGCGCTTCGACGCGAATCGATCCAATGCCCGCCACCCTCACTGTGACTTCCAGCCAATCAAGTAACGCCGACGCCACGCCCCGCCGCCGACGCGACGAGTGAACCGCCATCAGCAGCAGATGCGCGTCTTCTTCGCGATATTTCATGATGGCGAAGCCCGCCAACATCTCGCGCTCGCGCGCGACGATCGTGTTGGTAGCTGCGTCACGCAAGCTTTTTGCCACACGCTGCGGCGTCCATGACCAGTTCAATCCGCGCTCAACCGCGTCGCGCGATAGCGATGCGATCGTCGGCGCGTCAGCCATTCGCGCGAGATTGATCTCGCAGTTCGCGATCATCGGGTCGCTTACGCCGCTGCTCGCGGCGCAGGTTGAGCTCTTACGACGGTAAGCGCTGACGCCACGAGCGTTGAAATATCGGCAACGTTAGATGGCACGATCAACGTGTTATTGGTTTTTGCCAGATTACTGAATGCGTCGACAAACCGGTCTGCGACGCGCAGGTTGACTGCCTCAAGTCCGCCAGGCTGCCGGATCGTTTCGGCAACCATCTGAATTGCGCGCGCAGTCGCTTCGGCGACCGCAAGCACTGCACCAGCCTCGCCCTGCGCAATGTTGATCTGCGCAAACTTCTCACCCTCAGAGCGTGCGATTTCAGCTTCACGCTCGCCCGTCGCAATGTTGATCTGCTCCTGCTTGCGGCCTTCGGACGATGCGATCAGCGCGCGCTTCTCACGCTCTGCGGTGATCTGCTGCTGCATCGCGTGCAGGATCGCGTTGGGCGGTGTGATGTCCTTGATTTCATACCGCAGCACCTTGACGCCCCAGTTCATCGCTGCCTCGTCGATCGCGGAAACTACGCTGTGATTGATGTACTCGCGCTCTTCAAACGTCTTGTCCAGCTCGAGCTTGCCGATCACCGAGCGCAGCGTGGTCTGCGCCAACTGGGTGATGGCAAGAATGTAGTTGCTGGCGCCATACGAAGCGCGCTGTGGATCGGTGACCTGGAAATACAGCACGCCATCGACCTGCAACTGCGTGTTGTCCTTTGTGATGCACACCTGGCTCGGTGTATCGAGCGGCACTTCCTTCAGACTGTGCTTGTAAGCGACGCGGTCGATGAACGGAATCACGGGGTTCAACCCCGGCTGCAGCGTGCCGTGATATTTGCCCAGCCGCTCGATGACCCACGCGCTTTGCTGCGGCACGACCTTGAGCGCGGTGATGGCGAATACGAACGCAACGATTGCGATGACAATGAAGATCAACCAAACACCACTGATGCCGAACATTCGATGTCTCCCGATAAGAACTGCTCAGTGCATCTTGGCCGCAACGATCAGCCGATTGGCCTGAATCTCGCGAATAACGAATTCGCCCGCGGCAGCTGCTTCACCTGGCGCCAGCTCCACGTCCCACGTCGCGCCGCGGTAATTAGCGCGTGCGGTGCGATTAGCCGCCCATTGGTCGACCCGCAGTGTCTGGCCGACGTCCATGTTTTGCACACGGTCGCTGGTTGCGCGATCGCGCAGACGCTGACCGAACCGCGACTGTCGCAACCACAACGTTCCGCCGAGCGCGACCGCCGCGGCAATCGCCCATTGCATAACCACCGGCGCACCCAGAAGAGCTCCCAGCCCCGCGGCGCCGAACGCAATAGCGATCACAAGCAGATAAAACGTTCCCGTCAACAACTCGGCGATCACCAGCGCGAAGCCGACCACGAACCACCAAACGTAGTTATCCATGAGCTTCCATCTTTTCCTTCAGCGGAGGAGTCACGCCTGAAGCGGCGAGCCGCTGCCAGGTCTCCACGACCGTGTCCGGATTCAACGATATCGAATCAATTCCCCGCTCCATCAGCCATTCGGCAAAGTCGGCATGATCCGACGGCCCCTGCCCGCAGATGCCGACATATTTACCGTGCCCCCGGCACGCCGCAATGGTTTTTTCGAGCAGCGCTTTGACCGCGGGGTCGCGCTCGTCAAAGCCCTCGGCCACCAAACCGGAGTCGCGATCGATACCGAGCGTCAACTGCGTCAAATCATTTGAACCGATAGAAAATCCGTCGAAGTATTCCAAAAATTGCTCGGCCAGTATCGCGTTCGATGGAACTTCGCACATCATGATGACGCGCAAGCCGTTGCTGCCGCGCTGCAGCCCGTGCCCGGCGAGCAAATCTATTACGCTCTTGGCCTCTACCAGCGTGCGCACGAACGGCACCATGATCTCGACGTTGGTGAGGCCCATCTCGTCGCGCACTTTCCTCAGCGCGTTGGCTTCCATCCGAAAACATTCGCGGAACGAATCCGCTATATAGCGCGCGGCACCCCGGAAGCCGAGCATCGGGTTCTCTTCATCGGGCTCGTAGCGCGAGCCGCCGATCAGTTTCTTGTATTCGTTGCTCTTGAAATCCGACATGCGCACGATGACGGGCTTGGGCCAGAATGCTGCGGCTATTGTCGAAATACCCTCGGCGAGTTTCATTTCGAAGAATGAACGCGGATTCGGATAGCCGTAGGCAAGTCCCTCTACGGCCAGTCTCAATTCTGGATCCAGATTCGGATAGTCGAGAACCGCCTTAGGGTGTACGCCGATCACGTTGTTGATGATGAACTCGAGCCGTGCGAGACCCACCCCGGCATTTGGCAACGATTGAAACTCGAAGGCAAGCTGCGGGTTACCGATGTTCAGCATGATCTTCACCGGCAGCGGTGGTAGTCGGCCACGCTGCACCGCCTCGACTTCCATCTGGAGCGCGCCGGCATAGACGTTACCGGTGTCTCCCTCGGCGCAGCTGACGGTGACCACGTCGCCCTCCGTGAGATCATCAGTTGCGGTTTCGCACCCGACCACCGCGGGAATGCCGAGCTCGCGCGCGATAATCGCAGCGTGACACGTGCGGCCACCACGATTGGTAACAATCGCCGCCGCGCGTTTCATCACCGGCTCCCAGTTCGGATCGGTCATGTCGGTCACCAAGACGTCGCCGGGCTGCACCTGATCCATCTGCGCAACGTCCTCGATGATGCGCACCGGCCCGATTCCGATCTTCTGGCCGATCGCGCGGCCGGTTACCAGCACGTCGCCATTGCCCGTCAAGCGGAAGCGTTGCTGCGTGTCATTCGATTGCGACTGCACTGTCTCAGGGCGCGCCTGCAGTATGTAGATCGCGCCGTCACCATCCTTGCCCCACTCAATGTCCATCGGGCGACCGTAATGCTTCTCAATGATCACCGCGTGCCGCGCGAGCTCGATGACATCCTTGTCGGTCAATGAAAACGCGTGCCGGGCATCGTCGGGCACATCGACCGTGCGCACCCGCTTGGCGCCGTCAGTGTCAAATTCCATCTTGATCAGCTTGGAGCCGAGGCTGCGGCGAATGATTGGAGATTTGCCGGCGGCAAGCTGCGGCTTGTGCACGTAGAACTCGTCGGGGTTGACCGCGCCCTGCACCACCGTCTCTCCGAGCCCATAGCTCGATGTAATGAACACCACGTCCCGAAAGCCCGATTCGGTGTCCATCGTGAACATCACTCCGGCCGACCCTAGGTCACTGCGCACCATCTTTTGCACGCCTGCTGAAAGCGCAACGTCGGCGTGCGCAAACCCTTTGTGGACGCGATACGCGATCGCACGATCGTTATATAAAGACGCGAAGACATGCCGGATCCGGTCGAGCACCGCATCGATGCCGCGCACGTTCAGAAACGTTTCCTGCTGGCCGGCGAATGAGGCGTCGGGCAGGTCTTCAGCAGTGGCGCTGGATCGAACGGCAAATGATGCTTCGCTTGAGCTTTCCCTTGTAAGGTGTTGAAATATAATCCGGATTTCTGCCCCAAACTCTGCTGGGAATGGTGCGCTTGCGATCCAGCCACGAATTTCGTTGCCTGCCACTGCCAAGGCTCGAACGTCGTCAACATCCAGCGTCGTCAAGCGCCGCGCGATTCGTTCACGCAAATTTTCGTGCAGCAGGAATAGCCTAAACGCCTCGGCCGTCGTCGCAAACCCGTCTGGCACGCGTACACCCGCAGCGCTTAGCTGGCTCAGCATTTCACCCAACGACGCGTTCTTGCCACCGACCGAGTCGACATCGGCCATCCTGAGCTGTGAAAACGGAATGACGTACTTGCCGCGCTGCATGTGTTTCCCGTCGTTGGAACCGCGCGCAGTGTAATGGCGGTGCGGCTACCATCCACAGATGCCGCAGCCGTCCACCGTCCCTCACGACCGCACGGTCTTCTTCGTCTCAGACGGCACCGGAATCACCGCGGAAACACTTGGCCACAGCGTGCTGACGCAGTTCGAGCACCTGCGCTATCGGCCACAGCGGCTGCCCTTCATCGACAGCGCCGACAAAGCACGCGAAGCGGCGGCGCGCATTAACGACGCAGGAGCGCGTGACGGCAAGCGGCCGATCGTCTTCTCCACTCTGGTCGATCCCGCCGTGTCTGGCGCCTTGCGCGAAGGCACCGAAGCGTTCTTTCTGGAAATGTTCGAAACGTTCGTCGAGCCGCTCGAGCGCGAGCTCGACTTGCATTCCACGCACACGATCGGGCGCTCGCACGCCATCCGCGTGAACTCCGAGGACTACAAGAACCGGATCGAAGCGATCAACTTCACGCTCGCGCATGATGACGGCCAATCGGCAAAAGGACTCGCGGGTGCTGACGTGATTCTTGTCGGCGTTTCGCGCTCGGGAAAGACGCCGACCAGCTTGTACCTGGCGATGCAGTACGGCGTAAAGGCAGCGAACTATCCGTTGATTCCCGAGGACTTCGAGCGCGGGCAATTGCCAAGTGCGCTGCCGCAATACAAGGACAAGATTTACGGACTATCGATCTCGCCCGAGCGGCTGGCAGAGGTTCGGCACGAGCGGCGGCCCAACAGCCGATACGCTGCACTTGAAAATTGCCGCAGCGAAATCGAAGCGGCCGAGCGAATGATGAAGCGTGAAGGAATCCGATGGCTGTCGTCGACGACCAAGTCGATCGAGGAAATCGCCGCTACCATCATGCAGGAAGTGCGGCTGGAGCGTCGGTCGTATTAGCACTCTCGGCGTCGCAGTTCTGCTGGAACATCGCGAAGCCGCTACTTCGGCCCGCTCGCGTTTAACACCATCGTGCGCCCTTTCGGCCCATCGGCGATCGTGACCATCACATCCTCCTTGCCGCGCTGAAACAACATCACGCGCCGCGTTTGATCGAGACTCGATGCGTCGGACGTGACCAGCGAGAAGCCGTGTTCACCGAGACTTCGCTTCACGAAATCCTGCGTGGCTGCCACCGCCGCGTCCGCGGTGGCGATGATAGTGTGGGCCCGGCGCCCGCCATCCACCGTTTCCACATTGGATAGCACGCGCGATCCGGCAGGCAACGCAAGATGCGAGGGCAACGCGGCCGCCGACGGGGGTGGCAGCATTGCAGTCGTGATAATCCATGCTTCTGAATTGCCATTGAGCGCTGTCTGAATGCGCACGGTAACGAAGTGCTCCCCGATCTTGCGCGCCAAGATTTGGTCGCCCTTGAGCCGATACGAAACGACTTTGCCGCTGGATTTTTCATCGAGCGCTTTGCGATAGTGACGCACCGTCTCCGCAGGCGACAGCGGCAGAACAACACGGTCGATCGTCACTGGCCTGCCATTGATGATCATTGAATCGCCTACGTGCTCGACGCTGCTGCCGTCGGGCGCCGCAAGCTTCGGTGCAACGTCAAATGCTTGCTGCGCGAGGGCCGAACTCAGCTGAAATGACATCAGCATGCCAAGGGGAACGCTTAGCGTGAACTTCAGCATGGGGGGTCGAGCCTGTCGCACGGCACGATGTTTGGATCGTGCTTGCCGAACTTAGGCTGCGGTTCGCCAAGCAGCACCGGCAGCAGTCCGAGTGTTGCTGCCTGCGCCTTCAGCAGCCAAAGTGGATAGGGGCCGGCCTGTT
>DATLMT010000011.1:0-3954 GCA_035537135.1 Burkholderiaceae bacterium
GTCGGTGTGTTTTTCGTCACGCAGAATCCGCTCGATATTCCGGACAAGGTGCTTGCCCAATTAGGCAACCGTGTGCAGCACGCGTTGCGAGCATTCACGCCGCGCGATCAAAAGGCAGTGAAGTCCGTCGCGGAGACGATGCGCGCCAATCCAAAGATCGACGCGACCAAGGCAATTCTCGAGCTTGCAGTCGGCGAAGCGCTGGTCAGCTTTCTCGATGTGAAGGGAACCCCCGGCATTACTGAGCGCGCATGGGTGCTGCCGCCGGGCTCTCAGCTCGGTCCGATCACGCCGGAGCAACGTAAAGAGCTGATCAGGAATTCCCTAGTTGCCGGCACGTACGATAAAACGGTCGATCGCGATTCTGCATTCGAGATGCTGAAGGCGCGCGCGGAAAGCGCACCGGCACCCGCAGGGGAGCGCGGGAAAAACAGCCCGCCGGCGCCAGCGGGTGGCGGCGTCATGGGCGGCCTCGGCGACATCCTGTTCGGCTCGACCGGACCGCGCGGTGGACGGCGCGAAGGAATGGTCGAGGCAATGAGCAAGAGCGCCGCACGGTCCGTCGGTTCGTCGATCGCGCGCGAGATTACGCGCGGGGTGCTGGGATCGATCCTCGGTGGGGCGCGACGCCGGCGCTAGGTGCGCAGCGGCGGTCAGCGTCATGTCCTCCCTTAGCGCTGCGCTCTCCGCGATCGAAGCTTGGCCTCTAGCGGACGCGATTCGCCGTTCGTTGTGGGCGTACCCCGCACTAGAAGCGATTCATATTGCATCCTTCGCAGCGGTGTTTGGCTCGTTATTGGTGCTCGAGTTGCGAGTCTTCGGTGCGGCGCCGGCGATTCCGCTATCACCGCTGGCGCGACTAGCGGTGCCGGTCGCACTCACGGCGTTTTCGATCGCTGCGACGACGGGTTTGCTGATGCTGATATCGAACGCCAGCGAAATCGTGGTGAACACCGCGTTCCAGATTAAGGTCACCTTGATTGTGCTGGCCGGGATGAACGCCCGGTGGTTTCATCGGCGCGACAGCCTCGTGTTGCATGATGGCGTTGCAAAGGCGCAGTCTTTGCTCTCGATCATGCTCTGGCTGGGTGTGATTGCCTGCGGCCGATTGATTGCATATGTTTGAGGAGGTTTCAATGAAGCGTCGTTACTTTGTTCACCTGGCGATCGGTACTTTGCTCGCATCTCCGGTCCTCGCGCACCACGGCTGGTCAAGCTTCGATCAGGACAAGCCGCTGTATCTGAGCGGTACGCTGACGCAAGTGCGCTGGCAGAACCCGCATGCGGAAGTGATGTTGCGCGTCGAAGCGACCGCGGTACCTGAAGGAATGGCAACCCGCACTGTTCCAGCACAGCAGCAGGCAGTCGACGGAGCGGGCATTCTTAAGAAGGTGCAAGTGCCCGCCAATGCCGCTGGCGTCTGGGAAGTCGAGTTCGCACCTCTGTCGCGCATGCAGGCGTGGGGTTTGTCGCAGCCACTGAAAGTCGGCGACCGTGTCGAAGTGATCGGCTACGGCTTGGCCGATGACAAGCGCGTGCTGCGTGCCGAGTATCTGTTCATCAACGGCAAGGCGTACGCGTTCCGATCGTCGCCGGCGAATTAGCGCGCTTTCGTACGTCGTTTAGCACTCACACAACGCGAGTGCTTTGTTGCATTTCTGCTTTAGTAGTCTTTTTGGCTTCTATCGGTCAGGGTTTTACATGTATACCGTTTACATGCTTCCGCGTTGATTTGGATGCAGCGTGAACGGAGGTCTGTATGAACGTGCCTGCGGTGATTTCGTCACCCATCGCGATTGCGGGATTCAAGGACGTTTACCAAGTGTTGCGCGTCGAGGACGCGTTAACTGGCCTGCAGGAGCTGGGCGCGAGTGCGAGCGAGGCGTTGCGCGCGACTTACGTCAAGATGATTCGCAGTGGCGGCCAGCGCTTTGTCACCAAGCCGGCTGCGCTGCCCGACATCGATGCCCTTATCAACGAGTTGCCGAATTTCGAAGCGCCGCTGCAGGACATTCGAAAACAGCTGGCGCTGTGTTTATCCTCTGACGACCCGCTCGAGCTCGAACCCATCTTGCTGCTGGGCGAGCCCGGAATCGGCAAGACGCACTTCGCGCGCCGTCTCGCAAAATTGCTAGGGACCGGATATAACTTTATCGGCATGAGCTCGCTGACCGCAGGCTGGATTCTTTCCGGTGCGTCCGCGCAATGGAAGAACGCAAAGCCCGGCAAAGTGTTCGATGCGCTGGTCAACGGCGACTATGCGAACCCGGTGATCGTCGTCGATGAGATCGACAAGGCCGGCAGCGACACGCAATATGATCCGCTCGGCAGCCTATACACGCTGCTCGAGCATGACACCGCTACCGAATTCGTCGACGAATTCGTTGAAGTGCCGATCGACGCATCCGACGTCGTGTGGATCGCCACCGCCAATGACGCCCAGTCGATTCCGTCCCCCATCCTGAACCGGATGAATGTGTATGCCATCGATCCGCCGGACCATGAAGGTTCGCGGCGCATCGCGCGCTGCATTTACGACGAGTTGCGCGGCGAGCACGCCTGGGGCCGAGCCTTTCCGGAGGTGCTCTCGCACGAAAGCCTGGATCGCCTCGCTCGGCTGAAGCCGCGTGAGATGCGGCGAGTGCTGCTGGCTGCGTTTGGCACTGCCAAGCTCGCCGGGCGCAACGAAGTGCTGCCGGACGACATTACCGAGGAGCGGGCGGCAAAGAAGACGCGAATAGGGTTTTAGACGCCACTCCTCGTGTACGCGACCTGCGGTCGCACGTGCACTCGTCGTGATTAGTTAGATGCGCGCCCTTCGGGCGGCCGCGCGTGCGCGCATTTACAAAGGCAGCGGAGACGGCACTTCCGTTGCAACGTCGCGATTACGACCTCTTTGCCGCCTTCAGTTGTTCCGCGGCAACGCGCTTGTAAACCGGCCCCCACAGCGGGTGACCGACTTCGGCATCTGTCAATTTGAAACCGGGATCGGCGGTGAATGCTGCCCTGAATGCTGATTCGCATTCGGCGGGACGGCTGTACGCGCATGCAATGAACGCCAGGTGTTTGTTCGCCGCTGCAACATCGTTGCGATCGCGCATGCCTTCCGCGAGCGCACGCTTGAACATCACTTCGGCGCGGTCATACTGACCATCCTCGTAAAAGCGCATGCCATTGATGAACGCGCGCTCTGCGGGTTGATCGTAAAGGCGTGCGATGCTGATCGTGGGAGCCGGCAGTTGTTGCGGAGCACGTGGCGGTTCGAGCAGCGCGCATCCACCGCCGGCGAACATGGCGAGCACCATCCCGCTGAAGCAAACGTGGTTGCGCAAGCCACTCATTGAAACAAGTGGCTGATTCGCAGCGAACGGCCAGCCTCGACGTCGACCTGAGCGACATACGGCTGCCGCTGCCCGTTGCGTAATTCGATGGTGTGACGTCCGGTCGGGAGCTGCAGTTGTGCCAGCGGAGGCGTCGTCCCTTTACTCGCGCCGTTTACAAATACCTCGCCCCACGGAGCGACGGCAAAAACCACCAGGCCCTTTTCGGTTCCCGCGGCGGTCTTCGCGGGGCGAAACATGCTGCCGCGTGGGGTTGCCAACTGTGATTCTGTTCGCGCGTTCTCCGGCAGGGACGGGGAGCCGTTCGCCGATACGGGACCTTCCGATTGCGCCTGCGAATCTGGATTCGAAGTTAATGCGTTAGCGATCGGGGGGATCGCGGTCGCACGTCCGGTGTCGCGCGACGCCGTGCCGAACGCAGCAATCAAAGCGATCGCTCCCGCCGCTGCAGCCAATGCCATATGGTTTCCGGCACGCGCCGGAGGCTTGGCGACAGGGACCGAGGATTGCACGCTGGTGGCAACGCGACGCTGCGCAGTTGGCACAATCTCGACGCGCGCTGGCATGCCGGTGATCGTCGCTGCGCTCGACGGTTGATTGCCCCGGTTACCCC
>DATLMT010000012.1:0-12049 GCA_035537135.1 Burkholderiaceae bacterium
ACGGTTGCACGACCTGCATAGGCAACGCCGGCGATCTCTCGCCGGAAATCAATGAAACCATTATCAGCAACAACCTGGTGTGCGCCGCGGTGCTATCTGGCAATCGCAACTTCGAAGCTCGCATTCATCCGAATCTGAAGGCGAACTTTCTCGCATCGCCGCCGCTGGTTGTCGCTTACGCGATTGCGGGTACCGTGCTGAAAGATCTGATGACCGAGCCGCTCGGCAAAGGCAGCAATGGCAAGGACGTCTGGCTCGGCGATGTGTGGCCGAGCTCCGATGAAATTTACGCATTGATGAAGTTTGCGATGGACCCGCAAGCGTACGAGGCGAACTACGCCAAAGTGAAAAGCGATCCGGGCGAGCTTTGGAACAAAGTCGGCACCGTGTCCGGGCAGGTCTACACATGGCCGAAGTCGACGTACATCGCGAAGCCACCATTTTTCGACGGCTTTGCGATGCAGCCCAGTGCGACGTCGACCGGCGTCAAAGGCGCGCGTGCGCTGGGCATCTTTGGTGATTCGATCACGACTGATCACATCTCACCGGCTGGCGCCATCAAGGACACTTCACCCGCGGGACAATGGCTGATCGGCAACAACGTACTAAAGGCTGACTTCAACTCCTACGGTGCACGTCGTGGAAACCACGAAGTGATGATGCGCGGCACGTTTGCCAATGTGCGCATCAAGAACCTGATGATTCCTCAGCAAGCCGACGGATCGAGGATCGAGGGTGGATTCACTCTGCGGCAGCCGTCCGGTGAGCTGATGTCGATTTACGATGCGGCGATGAAGTACATCGAAGATGGTGTGCCAACGATCGTGTTCGGCGGGGAGGAATACGGCACCGGTTCTTCACGCGACTGGGCCGCCAAGGGCACGCAATTGCTCGGCGTCAAGGCGGTGATCGCGCGCAGCTTCGAGCGCATTCATCGCAGCAACCTGGTCGGCATGGGCGTGTTGCCGCTGCAGTTCGTCGGCAGCGACAGCGCGCAGACGCTGAAGTTAGTGGGCAATGAGACTTTCGACATCGAAGGCCTCGAAGCCGGCATCAAGCCGCAGCAGGACGCGACCCTGGTGATTGAGCGGGCGGGTGGCAAGACGCAGAAAGTTTCGATCAAGCTGCGCATCGACACTCCGATCGAGGTGGAGTACTACAAACACGGCGGCATCCTGCCGTTTGTGTTGCGACAATTGCTGGCGGCGTGACCTCCGGCGATGGGGATGCGGAGCGCGACCACGGAGTCGCGCCGAATGCCGTTCTGACCTCTGCATCCGCCGGCGCCGCGACGCTTCAACTGATCGGCACCTGGCGGCTGGCGTTCATCGAGCGCATCACCTCCCAGCTGGCCGCGCTGGAGCTCCCCGCTAAGTTTGTCGTCGACGGCAGCAGGGTGGGCCAGATCGATTCAGCGGGTGCACTCGCGCTTCTCAATTATCTAGAAGCTGCCGGTCAGTCGAACGCGCAGTTCACCGGGTTCGCACCAAACGAGCTGCGCATTGTCGAGCAAGTGCGCAAGCGGCTTGACGAAGCCCGTGCGCCCACCAAGCATCATCGCGAGCGCTTGATCGAGATGGTTGGACGGCGTGCGATCGAGGTCGGTCATGGCGTCCTCGGCGACGTCAACTTCTTCGGCGCGACAGTGGTGGGGGTTGCGCACAGCGCGCTCAATCCGCGCGCCGTTCGACTCCGTGAGCTCACGGTGCAGTTCGAACAGGCATGTTTGAACGCAATTCCGGTGGTAGCCCTGGTCACACTGCTGATCGGCGTCGTGTTCACTTACCTGCTCGGGCTGCAGGCCGAGCAGTACGGCGCGAATATCTTCGTCGTCGACGGAGTTGGAATCGGCATGACGCGTGAGTTCGCGCCAATCATCGTCGCGGTGATCGTTGCCGGCCGCTCGGGCGCGGCGTTCACCGCACAGCTAGGCGCAATGAAGCTGACCGAAGAAACCGATGCCATTCGCACACTCGGGCTCTCACCCATGGATGTCCTCATCCTGCCGCGCGTGATCGCGCTGATGATCGCGATGCCGCTGCTGGTGTTCGTAGGGGACTTAATGAGCCTGGGCGGCGCAATGATCATCGCTAATTCGATGCTCGATGTCACGCCGACCACCTTCATGGGGCGCCTTCGCGACGGGCTCGATATCGCGCACCCTCTGGTGGGATTGGCCAAGGCGCCCGTATTCGCACTTGTGATCACTGTGATCGGCTGCCGCATGGGGATGTCGGTCGATCGCGATACGCGAGCGGTTGGCATGGCAACCACGTCGACGGTCGTGCAAAGCATCGTGTCGGTGATTCTGCTCGATGCGGCATTCGCGGTGTTCTTTCAGGAATTGGGCATATGAAACAAGGCGCGGACACGATTCTTGAAGTGGAATCGATTGTCTCGCGCTTCGGCGAGCAAACCGTACATAACGCGGTCGGCTTCACGTTACAGCGAGGCACCCTGACCGCGCTAATCGGCGGCAGCGGCACGGGCAAGTCGGTGCTGCTGCGCGAAATCATTGGCTTGCAACGCCCCAACGAGGGCCGCATCCGACTGCTCGGCACCGATGTGTGGCACGACTCTGAAGAGCAGCTTAACGCGATGCGCCGCCGCTTCGGAATGATGTTCCAAGATGGCGCGCTGTTTTCATCGATGACTGTCGCACAGAACGTGGCGGTGCCGTTACTCGAACATGCACACGTACCCGCTGCCCTGCTTGACTCGCTGGTCAAGCTACGCCTGGCGCAAGCCGGCTTGGGCGCCGACGCCGCCGAAAAGATGCCGAGCGAATTGTCCGGCGGCATGCGCAAGCGTGCTGCGATCGCGCGTGCGCTTGCGCTTGAGCCCGAAGTGTTGTTTCTCGACGAGCCGACGTCCGGACTCGATCCGACGACTGCGCGCGCATTCGACCAGCTCGTCCGATCGCTGGTCGACGATCTCGGCATCACCGTGTTTCTTGTGACGCACGATCTTGACACGCTTCTCACCGTCGTCGATCGCATCATCGTGCTGGGCGAAGGCAAAGTGCTCGCGGACGGCACCATCAAAGAGATCCTGCGCTCCGGCAATGAATGGATCAAGTCGTACTTCTCCGTGCGCACGATGGTCGAGCCCCAAGGCGACGTCTCGTAGAATCGGCCCATGGAAGCGGAAGCAAAGTACACGTACGTCGGTGTCGCGTTGATCGCATTGGTGGCAGCGCTGATAGCCGCCGTCGTGTGGCTCAATCGCGCCGGCGGTCGCAACGACTTCAACTACTACACGATTTATTTCGAGCGTCAGCCGCTGGATGGACTGCAGATCGGCGGCGATGTCGATATGCGCGGCATCAAGATCGGCCGTGTTGAAGATTACGATTTGCTTGCTGAGAAGATCAATCGCGTACGCGTCACGATTCGGACCGATCGGCGCGCGCCGGTACGCACCAATACAGTCGCGATCGTTGTGCGCAACTTCGTGACCGGAATCGCACGCATCACGTTGATTACGCCGGAACCGGCCGGCCCGCCGTTAACCGAAGTCAAAGAGGGCCAGTCGTATCCGCTGATCGCCGAAGGCGAGTCGAGCTTTGACGCGATCGCGGGCAAGGTCGGGCGCATCGGTGACATCGCGGCCGAGACGCTCGAAAGCATCAACTCAATGTTGACTGCCGACAATCGCGCAGCGGTCACTGCCTCGCTGGTCAACATCAAGGAGCTGACGGCCGGACTGAATCAGCGCATGAAGGATCTCGACAAGACGCTGGTTGCTTTCAATGCTGCCGCAGCTGATGTCGGCCGCGCAGGCACCAGGGTCGCGCAAATTGCCGAGACAACCGGGCGCGAGATCGCACCGGCGATCAAACAGGCTGATCAGACGCTAAGAGACCTCTCAACCGCTGCCATCTCGTTGGAGAAGCAAACGTCCACACTGGCGCGAACGCTAGGAGAAGCGGCGTTGTCGACGGATGAACAGTTGACGGTGGCGGTCATCGAATTGCGCTCGACCGTTGAGGCAATGACGCGACTGCTGGACCAAGTGCGCGATCCGCGCGCCGCGCTACTCGGTCCGGGCAAGACGCAGCGTGGGCCGGGTGAATAACAGGACCCCGGGGCGTGCGCGCGCGATGCTCGTCGCGGGCGTCGCTGCTTGCGTCGCCGGCTGCTTCAGCATCGGCCTCGGCGGCGAGGGAACCGCGCTGGCGCAATACCGGCTCGAGGACTTGTCGCCAAAGGTGCAGCCGCGCGCCGCGCCGATCGACCGCCGGTTGCTGATCTCGACCTTGCCATCGGAGTCGATTGGCGACACATACTCGATGGCATACACGAAGGCGGCGCAGCAGCGACAGTTTTATCAGTTCGCAAGCTGGACCGATCGCCCATCTTCGCGCGTCGTGCAGTTGCTCGCGGACCGTATTGAAGCGCGCAATCTGTTCGAGTCGGTTTCGCGCCTCGGCGGCGGCGTCGGCGGCGGATTGATTCTGAACATCGCGGTGAACGATGTCGTACACGATGTTCGCGATAACACTGCACGTATCCAAGTCACGGCCGAGCTGATCGAGCGCCGGGGACGCAACCTGGTCGAGCGAAAGAAGTTCGTTGCCTCCGCACCGGTAGCACAGGAAAGCGCTCCAGCTGCGGTCGCTGCAACGAGCCGCGCGCTGACGACACTGCTCGATGAACTCGTGCCGTGGCTGGAGCGCACCACCGAAGCCATGCCGCCGTCCGAACCCCGCCCTCCGCGCGACGGAAAAAGCTAGTTGATGCGCGACCCAGACAAGCCATCGTCGGCGCGCAACGTTCTCGGTGGGGAGCTGACCGGTTGCTGCGATTCTCCCGCGACTGGTTTCTACCGCGATGGCTACTGCCACACGGGTCCACAGGACATCGGCTCGCACACCGTATGCGCGAAAATCACGCGCGAGTTTCTCGATTTTTCAGTTCAGCGCGGCAACGACCTTGTCACGCCCCACCCAGAATTCGATTTCCCCGGGCTAAAACCCGGCGATCGCTGGTGTGTTTGCGTCGCGCGCTGGAAGGAAGCGCTCGATGCTGGCGCGGCGCCGCAGGTCTTGCTCACCGCTACGCACGAAAAGGCACTTGACGTCGTAACGCTTGATCAGCTGAAGCGACACGCGGCGGATTTACAGTAAACACCACCGTGTTGCACGCAGCTGTCAGACGCCGAAGCGCATTACAAGTTGGCGCAACGCCCGCGCGTCATCGAGCGCATGATGGCGTCGCAGATTCAGCTCCTTGGTGGCGTCGTCCATCTCCTCGTATGAGATGGGCACGCGTCTCCAGTCGATTCCGCTGGGTAGATCTTCGCGGCCCAGCAGCTCCGTTAGCGCCCAGCGGTCGTAGCCCGAGTCGCTGATGATCGTCGTCGGGGCGCGCCCCGCGCGCTCGTCCAACCATGCGGAAAACGCTTCGGCGGCCACTGGCAGCGGAACTGCGTCACCGTCGAGCAACGGCACAACAGTTTCCCTGACGAACTCGCTCGAGCGCTCCGGATTCCAGCCGACCACCTCGGCGTAGAACGCGGTCGAGTCGGTCGCCACTGCGCCGATGCTGATCAGCTCCGGCGCGTGCAGACTGGTGAACTCGCTGTCCAGAAAAACATAGATGCGCGACGGGTCCGGTGCCATCGTTGCGGACGGCACCGGCAGGATACGGAACAACAGCACTTCATCAGCGTAATCGCCCGGCGGCAAGCGAAGCTTCTCGATCACCTCCGCGGCCGGCAGATCGGTCTCGCGAAATCCGGCACGGCGCATCGCGCGCAACGCGCGCACATTGCGCCGCGACGGCCGCACCAGAAAGCGATTCACTCCGTAGTTGGTTTGCATCCAATCTGCCAGCAGCATTAAAGCTTCGGAGCCCAGCCCACGGCTGGTCAAACGTTTCTCGGCCAGCCAGATGTCGAGCTCGACGACATCGTTAAGCAAGTCGATAGGACCGTGAGACACGCAGCCGATTTCGTCGCCGCCGGCAACGATCACGAACATGCGCCCAGCGTACGGCCGTGTGCCGTCGAAATACGCGTTGACGTACTCCGCCGAGAATTCGTCAAGTGTCGGTACCGGGCGCTCCGGATAGAACGGCGAGCCCATCGTGTTTACCGCAAGGTCAGACTGCGTTAGCCATTCGTAGACGCGCGGCCGATCGAGCAACCGCGCACGGCGCAGCGACAGGCGAGAGCCGACCGCTACCGTCACGCGCGTGACCCCGTACGCATCAGATGACGATATAACGGGTCGAGCATCGCGGCACCGAGGCAAGCACTTCTACCAGCGCTCCACCCGAATCGCGCATCGGGAGCGTTGGCGTTGTCTTTGAACGGCATCTCAAGCGTCAGCGACAGGCAGCCGAACGTGTGGCCGGCGTACTTCGACGCCAATTTGAGGACATCGTCTTTGTACTTGCTGGCGTGATAGCCGTGCTCGCTTTGAAAGTCGGAGCTGGCGGCCCGAAAGTCAGCCGCGAACGCGTCCTGCTCCGCAGCTTGCTTCGAAGTGAAATTCGGAAGCATCTCGCAGCCGGCGACGAATACGTAAGGAAGACTTTCGTCACCGTGAATGTCGAAGAATGCATCGCACCCCGTTGCGTGCAGCGCGTCGCGCACACACTTAACTTCCGGGCTGCATTCAATCGAGGGCTCGAGCCATTCGCGATTCAGATTGACGCCCGCCGCATTGGTGCGCAGATTGCCGAGCACAGAGCCGTCCGGATTCATGTTCGGAACAATGTAAAAGGTGGCTTGGCGCTGCAGCTCCGCTGATTGATCGCTGTGTTCGAGCAAACGCTGCAGCAAGCCGTCGACAAACCATTCGGCCATGGTTTCGCCGGGGTGCTGTCGCGCGATGATCCAAACGGGCCGCGCGCCCTGGCCGACAATGAGTGCATCGATGTCACGTCCTTGAATGCTGGCGCCGAGCCGCCGCAGCCGCGCGCCGCGTGAGATGCAGTCTGCCAACAGCCCCAGATGACGTTCCCACGAATATGGCTCGAAATAAGAGATATACGAAGGGCCGGGTGCAGACGGTAGCTGCAATGTCAGAACTTGCCCGTCATAGCGTGTAGGTATTCGCTCCCAGTCGCGGCGGTTCCAGCTTGCGACTGCACGGTAGTCGCGCCATCCGTCCGGATAGGTGGTCGCACCCGCGTTGACGATTCGCAGCTCCGTGCTGGATTGCTCAGCGTCGCTCACGCGAAAATGAAACCACTGCAGGAACTCGCTCGCTTTGCCGTTTGCCGCGATGTCGTGCCGAATCGCCAGATCGGCGGCCGTGCCGTCGCACGCGATCACCTCGATCGAGCCGCTATCGAAATTGTGGCTGACTTCCATTGAGGCGACGCCGATCAAGCGATGCTGATCAAGCTATGCGACAAGCCTCGTCGAAATCGAGCCGTGGCGAGCGCGCAAAGAGTTTGCTTTCATCGCCATGGCCAATGCTGCAGACAAAGTTGACGCTCAACCTGGCATCTGCAAAGAATTCGGCGTTCACTTCGTCCGCGTTGAAGCCGGACATCGGACCGCAATCAAGACCGAGAGCGCGCGCAGCGATGATGAAGTAAGCGCCCTGCAGCGAGCTGTTGCGCAGCGCCGTTTCCATGATGTGCTCGGGCTTGCCTGCGAACCATGACCGCGCACTCTGATTGTGAGGAAAAAGGCGCGGCAGTTCTTCATAGAACTCCAGATCCATCGCGAGAATCGCCGTGACGGGCGCCGCGCGTGTCTTCGCCCGATTGTTTTCGCTCATGCAAGCGGCCAACCGCTCTTTGGCGCGCGGGGATTGGACGAACACAATCCGCAGGGGCGAACAGTTTGCGCTGGTCGGACCGAACTTCATCACATCCCAAATCTCGCGCAACGTCGATTCCGGTACCGGCGTCGATAACCACACGTTATGCGTTCGCGCTTGGCGAAAGATCAAATCGAGCCCGCTGTCATTCAGTTGCACTTTGGCAAGTTGTTCCTCGTGAGTCGTCATGGCAATTCGCGGTACCAAAAGTATAGTTATCGGTCCTTTATGCGCCGGATCCCGACCTCAAGCAAGCTGCCCCGTGTGGGCACGACGATTTTCACGGTGATGTCGCAGCTTGCCGCTCGGCACGACGCCGTGAATCTGGGCCAGGGCTTTCCAGACTTCGACTGCGATCCTCGATTGCAGCAGCGTTTGACGGAGGCGATGCATGCCGGGCACAACCAATACGCTCTGATGCCCGGCGTGACTGCACTGCGCGAGGCGATTGCCAACAAAAACCAGGCAGTGTACGGGCATCGCCATGATCCGGATGTCGAGATCACGATAACGGCCGGCGCAACGCAGGCATTGATGGCGACGATGCTTGCGCTGGTGCACGCTGGCGACGAAGTGATCGTGCTGGAGCCCGCATACGACAGCTACGCGCCGGCCGTCGCACTCGCCGGCGGGCGGCCGGTGTTCGTGACGCTCGATCATGCCGCTGGCTACGCACCGAATTGGGAGGCAGTGCGTGCCGCGATGACGAGCAAAACGCGACTCATTCTGATCAACTTCCCTCACAACCCGACCGGACGCGTGCTGCGCCAGGACGACATCGTGGCGCTAGAGCGCATCGTCAACCAAACCGGCGTACTGCTCGTGTCAGACGAGGTATACGAACACGTTGTGTTCGATGGCGTGGCGCACTACTCGATCATGCGATCGCCGCTGCTGGCGGCGCACAGCGTCGTAATCTCGAGTTTCGGCAAGACATTTCATACCACCGGTTGGAAAGTGGGCTACGCGTGCGCGCCGCCTGCGATCTCCGCCGAGATTCGCAAGGTGCATCAGTTTATGGTGTTCGCCGTTAATACGCCCGCGCAGTACGCGATCGCGGAACACCTAAAGCATCCGCAGCCCTACCTGGATCTGCCCAACTTTTATCAAGCCAAGCGCGATTTGTTCATCAGAGGGCTGGCAAGGACGTCGTTTCGCGCCCTTGCCTGCGAAGGAACTTACTTCGTGCTCGCCGATTATTCGCAGATATCTGATCTTAACGAGGAGGAATTTGCGAAGAAACTGGTCGCCGAGTACGGCGTGGCGTCGATTCCTGTTTCAGTGTTCTACAACGTGCCGGTCGATCACCAAGTCGTGCGGTTCTGCTTTGCCAAGAATGACAGCACGCTTAATAACGCGCTAGCGCGCTTGTCGGCGCTGTAACTGCTGACAGCGCTACGGCTACTGCAATGGATTCTTGAGCAGATTGGCAAACGGAACCGGCATCACCTCGATGCCTTCATCCTTCAAATCCGCCGCTTCTTCCTTGGAAGCCAGCCCGCGAATCGAGCGCTTCGGCGCCTCGTCATAGTGAATCCGACGCGCTTCTTCGGGAAAGCGCTCGCCGACGTCTTCGCTGTTCACTGCGATATGGCGCGCAATCTGCAGCATCATGGAGCGCATCGATTGATCGCTCGGCATCGCGACCGGTTCCTTGACCGGCGACTCTGGCTGCTCCTGCGGTCCGCCCAGATTCAGGCGCGGCGCCGACAACAGCTTGCGCACTGCGGTGCTAGCGCACACCGGGCACTCGATCATTTCGACGGCAAGCTGGCGGTCGAAGTCTTCGCCCGACGAAAACCAGCCTTCAAAGAGGTGCTCTTGCTCGCAACAAAGATTGAATACTTTCATCGCAGGGATACTTTCGCCGTCGGCGCATTCTAGGTCAAGACGCATAACGTCCTAGGCCGATAGGACGACTACGCACGCGTTACCATCTATTGCCGTTGCCCGGGTGGCGAAATTGGTAGACGCACAGGACTTAAAATCCTGGGTCGAAAGGCGTGCGGGTTCGATTCCCGCCCCGGGCACCAAATAGCACGGGGTCGCTACCGCGCGCGCTTGCCGGCCTCGCGCGCTGCCCAAAAGTCAGGTTTCCGCTTCTCCAAGAAGGCGGTCGCGCCTTCCTGTTGTTCGTACTTCCAGAACTCCGGCATGACCATGTAGCGGCGCAATTCGTCGCCCTGACCTAGCAGCGCTTTGTACTCCTCGACAAACGACGCCTTCAGGATCTTCATGCACGTTGGAGACAGCGCAAGAATTTCATTGCACCATTTGTCGACTTCTGCATCGAGCTGCGCATGCGGGACCACCGTGTTAACAATTCCCATCTGCAGCGCTTCTTTCGCCGTGTAGCGGCGGCATAGCATCCAGATCTCCCGCGCCTTCTTGGCCCCAACGACCCGCGTCAGATAGCTGACGATGGCACCGCACGCGGGGCTGCCGACGCGAGGCCCGTTCTGTCCGAAGATCGCTTGTTCGGAAGCGATCGTCAGATCGCAGAAGTACGCCATGTGGTGGCCACCGCCCACCGCGTAGCCGTTGACGCGCGCGATGGTCGGCTTTAAACAGCGAGACAGCGTCACATGAAACAAATACGGCTCCAGAATCTGCCGCTCGAGCCCGCCTTCCTTCTCCCAGTTCACATCACCGCCAGCAGAAAATGCACGGTCGCCGGCACCTGTAAGCACGACGACACCGATGTCATCGTCAGCCCCCGCAGTCTCGACCGCGAGGGTAAGTTCCTTCAATGTGTCCCCGGTGAAGGCATTGAGCTGCTTGGGACGGTTGATTGTGATGCGGGCGACGTGATCGCGGACTTCGTAAATGATGTCGTTGTACTCCACTCGACCTCCCAAGCGCCCTGAAGTCTTAACGGGTTTGGAGGCGGGGGTCGGAATCGAACCGGCGTACACGGATTTGCAGTCCGCTGCATGGCCACTCTGCCACCCCGCCATCTCAAATCAAAAAAGGGAGCCCGGCGGCTTTCCCTCAATAAAACTTGGAGCGGGAGACGAGTCTCGAACTCGCGACCTCAACCTTGGCAAGGTTGCGCTCTACCAACTGAGCTACTCCCGCAAGAGGCGGCGAAGTATAGCGAACCCGGCCGTCGCTTAACGCCGCTCGTTCAGATGGGGCCATGCAAGTTTCAAATAGATGAGCATCGAATAAACGGTAAGCACGGCGGCAACGTAGATCAACAGCGTTCCAATCAGGTGCAGATCGATGATCCCGAACAGCCGGTCGTGAAACAGCAGCATCGGAATCGCGACCATCTGCGCGATAGTTTTGATCTTGCCCATCGAGTTGACGGCGACACTGCTCGATTTGCCGATCCTAGCCATCCACTCGCGCAGAGCCGAAACGGTGATCTCGCGTCCGATAATGACCAGGGCAACGAAGGAGTCAACGCGCCCAAGCGCAATCAGCACGATCAATGCAGCGCTCACCATCAGCTTGTCAGCGACCGGGTCTAAAAACTCTCCTAGCTTGCTGACCGCGCCGTATCTGCGCGCTATGTATCCGTCGAGGGCGTCCGTGACCGCAGCGATGATGAACAGCCAGCATGCACTGACGTTTTTCCAGTGCGGCGCGAGCCAGGCGTCGGGCAAGTAGAAGATACCGACGATGAGCGGAATCATCGCGATGCGCGCCCATGTGAGCGCCATCGGCACGTTCAAGCCAACGGCCCGGCTAGTGGGAGGGCTGGCCATGCAATTGCGCGTAGATGCGTTCAGCCAGCTTACGTGAAACGCCTTCAACGTTCGCAATATCGTCGATCGACGCCGACGCCAGCCCACGCATGCCTCCAAAACGCGACAGCAGTGCCTGACGCCGCTTCGGGCCAATGCCTTCCATACTTTCGAGCTGCGACGTGTTGCGCGTCTTCGCGCGCCGCGCTCGCATGCCAGTGATTGCGAACCGGTGCGCCTCATCGCGAATCTGCGCAATCAGCAGCAGCGCTTGCGATTCGCGGCCGAGCAGAAGCGGAGGGCGCTGATCCGGAAACACCAGCTCTTCGAGGCCGACCTTGCGATCGTCGCCCTTAGCAACGCCCACCAGCACGGAGGGGTCAAGGCCGAGCTCGACGAAGACCTGATGCGCCACCATCACCTGCCCTTTTCCTCCATCGACCAGCACCAGATGCGGCAACCGGCTTTCGCCGCGTGATACCGGCGAGAAGCGCCTCGTCAATACCTGGCGCATCGCGGCGTAGTCATCCCCGGCCTCGACGCCATCAATGTTGTAGCGCCGATACTCCGCAGGCCG
>DATLMT010000013.1:0-4382 GCA_035537135.1 Burkholderiaceae bacterium
GATTGTGCGATCGTACGTAAGCCAACAGCTTATGCTCGTAACCCTCAACAAGCCGTTTCTCTGACAACGCAATGACGCTGCAGCAACTGCTGGGCACTGAGCTACCGATCATCCAGGCGCCGATGGCCGGCGTGCAAGGCAGCGCACTCGCCATTGCGGTGGCGAACGCGGGCGGGCTCGGCTCTTTACCGTGCGCGATGCTGGCTCCGGATGCCATCCGCAACGAACTCGCACTGATCAAGGCTCAAACCTCTAAGCCGGTGAATGTTAATTTCTTTTGCCACGTGCCGTCCGCACCGAATTCGGAGCGCGAATCGCGTTGGCGAGCCTCACTGCAGCCGTATTACACGGAGTTCGGTATTGACGCGAGCACGATTCCGGTCGCAGCGGGACGTAATCCGTTCACGGAGGAGGCCGCGCAAATCATCAGCGAATTCAAACCCGCAGTGGTGAGCTTTCATTTCTCCCTGCCTTCTGCCGAGTTAATGGCGCGCGTGAAAAGCTGGGGCGCGAAGTTACTGTGTTCCGCCACCACCGTCGACGAAGCGCGTTGGCTCGAATCGCATGGCGTGGATGCGATCATCGCGCAGGGTTTAGAAGCAGGCGGTCATCGCGGGATGTTCTTGTCGGAGGACTTGACTACGCAGGTCAGTACCTTCGCCTTGCTGCCGCAGATCGTGCGTGCGGTGAATGTGCCGGTCATTGCTGCAGGTGGCATCGCCGATGCCACGGGCGTTGCGGCCGCCATCAGACTAGGCGCGGCCGGTGTCCAGATCGGAACGGCCTATCTACTGTGCCCCGAGGCCACGACAAGCCCGGTGCATCGTGCCGCGCTGAAAAGCGACGCTGCACGCCATACGGCATTGACGAATCTTTTTACCGGCCGCTTTGCCCGTGGCATTGTGAACCGCGTGATGAAGGAGCTTGGGCCAGTCAGTTCGGCTGTCCCAGCTTTTCCGTTCGCGACTGCCGGCATTGCGCCGTTGCGTGCCAAAGCAGAAAGTCGGGGCAGCGGCGACTTTTCGCCATTATGGGCAGGTCAGAATGTCAGCGGGTGCAAGGAAATCCCCGCAGCCGCACTCACAAGAGAACTGGCCGCAGGTCTGAAGCACTGATCACCCGACTAGTTAGCTGATCGCAAGCGTGGCACTACTGCGGTAATCACAATCTACAAACTTCACGCGAAATTTGATGACCCCGGTTCTACAAGTCGACGCAAACGAGTTCGAAAGGCCCGAGTTCCAGCAATCTCTTGATCAGTTTGCGCGCGTGTACCTGGCTGAAGGTGATTCGTGGTTAAGCTACGGCTCCACCAAGTTTCGTAATGTGCTTGGGTCGTTGCAGTTACCCGTGCCGGCTTGCGTTCTCAACATTTCGCAGCCTGGAGACACATTGCGTCGAATGCACGAAACGACGCGCAATCCGCAGTTCTTTTTCTACCTGCGCAATAAGAGCGGGCGGCGCTGGAATGGCATCTTCCTGTCGGGCGGAGGCAACGATCTAATCGATGCGATCTGGAATCAACGCATTCAGCGGTCGGAGATACTGCTGCAACCACACGTTCCGGCTGACATTGAACTGTCCAATTTGCGCTCTGTGATCAATGAGGCGGCACTGGCGGATCTTCTCAGTTACATCAAGATCAACGTCACGCAGATCGTGACTCAGGGTCGCGACCAGATCGGTGGCGACAGCATCGGAGTGCCGTTGTTCATGCATACCTATGCGCTCGTACAGCCACGCCCTGCACCCGTCAGGTTCGTTGGCGGCGGCCCCTGGTTGCACCCCGCCTGCCTCTGGCTCGGGATCAAGCCGGAATTGTGGCTTGAACTATCCCGGTTGCTTCTGCATGAACTGGCATCCTGCCTCAAATCGCTCCACCTTCCCAACTTTCATGTCATCGACACATTGCACCTGACGACGACGCTGCAACCGGCAGAGCCCAACACCCGCGGCAACTCGAGAGACTGGGAAAACGAGATTCATCCGAATCGCGGCGGATACAAGAAGCTGGCGGCAACATGGTCTGCCGCAAGCGGATAACGAAGGCGCGACGGTTTCCGTTTCAAACATCGCCCATCTCCATGACGCGTGTGACGGCGATCTGAAATTGTTTACCGCACGGGAACGCGCGTGACCCGTCTGGCGGATAGGAAGTAGAACCCACCCGCCCCGACGATAAGCAGCGGCAATCCAAGCAACAGGCGCTGCCGATCACGTGCTTTGTCGCGCAGATGCTGCAACACCAGTCGTTCGCCGGCAGCGATCTCGCCGCGACCCGCCAGGTATTGCCGTAAGCGGTCAACCTTGTTCGGATCCATGTCCAGCTTGCCCCAGCGAACATTTTGTTCAAGCTCTCTCAAACGCGTGAGCTCGGCCTCGCTGCGCTCTATTGATGCAATGGTGTCAATGCGTGTCGCACGTTCGAACTCTGTCAGAAAAGCTGTTTGAACGGGCGGTGCGACGATTTCGATGGCGTCGAACCACGGTTGATCCATTCTTGGAAATGCGAGAAGCAGTGAACCCACAATTGCAATTGCCGCGAGCACTGCCCTGCCCAGATTGCGAACAGAAAGCCGCTTCAGCGCAAACGCCAGCCCGACGAGTGCCATCGCAGTGCCGAACGCGCTGACAATGGCGGGGCCCGTCGGCAAGTCCCAAGCCCACGACGCGTAAAGACCGGCGGCCGTCAACGCAACTCCGATCGCCCAAGCAAGCAACAGACGCCGTCCCACGTGACGCATAAAAAGATTCGCGAGCGCTGCGGGGACGATCAGGTAAGCGAACACGAGCAGCACGCCGGCCACGCGCACCGATGACGTCACCACGAGGGCGAAAGTGCCGTAGAAGACGAAGTCCCACGCGAACAACCGCCGTCCGTGTGTCACGGCACGCTCCGAATCGAAGGAAACTTCGATCAGCGGGCGACGCAGTGCAAAGTGCACAGCGCCAATGAGCGCATACAGCGCGGCCAGCGTAGCGACTTCCTGCGGCGTCACCGTCAGGATCGAGCCGATCAATAGTTGCTTGATATGTTCGGCTCCCTGCGGCGCGCGGTCGAGGGCAATCACGCCGAGTGAAGCTGACACCACGTATACGATGCCGATCACGGCTTCCTGCTGGATGCGGCGTTCGACACCGCGCACCAGCGCAAACAGCACAGCACCGCCTAGCGCGAACGTCAGCGCGTACCAGTACGAGGCGTCACTCTGTACGCTGTAACCCGCGAGTATCGCAACGGTCAGACCGAGCGCGGCCACTTGCGCAAGCGACAGGTCGACGAACACCACGCCCCTGGCCAGTACGTGCAGACCAAACCAGGCGTGAACCAGCGTCAGCACGAGCCCCGCTACAAAAGGCCAGAACAGCATCTCGATCAAGGGGCACGCTTCAGTGCTTCGGCAAGCCGCGCAACGTTATCGTCGAACAGACGAATGTAATCGTGGCCCGAGGGAAACAGCGTTACGGCCTGCGCGCCACTCTTGGTTGCAATTTGCCGCACTAGCGCCGGGTTGGCATGCGGATCGGCGATCAGGAGCTTCACGTTGCTCTCGCGCATGCGCCGCAAAAGCGTGGCCAGTTCGGCCGGCGACGGAGACACGCCCGGGTGCGGTTCGGCAGCCGCAACGATCTGCAGACCGAAATGCTCGGCGAAGTACGACCAACTGTCGTGCATGACAACAATCTTGGCGCCGCGAAAAGGTTCAAGTGCTTTCTTCCAGCCCTCATCCTTCTTTGTCAGCGCATCGATGAAGCTCTTCGCGTTCCTCTCGAACAATTGCGTATCTTGCGGACTCAGTTTGGTGAGGGCGTTACGAATCGCCTTAGTGATAGGAGTGGCGTTGGTCGGGTCAAGCCAGTAATGCGTGTTGCCGTAGGCATGCACATGTGCGCGCCGCTCGGTGCGCAGTCGCGGCGTTTGTGTTTGGATCAGGCGCACATCACGCGAGGCGTCGAGGATGACGGCGCCTTCGGGGAGTCGAAGCTTCGCGAGCCACGGCTCATGGTCCAGTCCCACCCGGATGAGAAGCGCGGCAGTGCGCACTCGCGCGAGCTGCGCTGGCTTGAGCTCTACAATGTGTGGGTCCTGCCCAGGATCCGTAAGACTTTCAACATCAACGCGTGTACCAGCGACCGCCTCGACCAGCGATTTCAGATCCGCTGACGTGGTGGCTACGCGCAGCTGCTGCGCAAGGCCCCACCCCGGCGCCGCTAACAGCGCGAGCGCCAGGATCAGTCTGCGCAGCACTTAGGTACGTTTCAGCCCGGTAAAGATCGATTTCGGGATCATGCAGTGCACGCCCTTGCGAACGTCAACCACCTGAGAGACGCGGCAATCACCGGCCATCGACACCAGTGCATACGCCTCGTAACGTGACATC
>DATLMT010000014.1:0-5192 GCA_035537135.1 Burkholderiaceae bacterium
CAGCAGGAAGCAGCGCGCGAAGAGGTGCGCAAGAGGGCCGCAGGGTCGATGTGAAAGGCCCCGCGGGCACATCCGGCTCGCCGTTCTGGTGCGCCATCGACTTCGGAACGTCGAACTCTGCGGTGGCCCGGGCCGTCGGCGACGACGATGCACGCCTGGCGCGAATCGATCTCGCACCGCTCGAGCAGGGCGCGACCAGCATGCCCACGGCCGTGTTCTACAGCGCCGAAGACGGCGGTCGCCGCTTCGGACGTGCGGCGATTGCTGCGTATGTCGACGGCTACGAAGGCCGGCTGATGCGGTCGATCAAGAGCATCCTCGGCTCCGATCTGATGGACGAGGCGACGGAGCTCGCTAACGGCCTGCAGATCAGGTACATCGACGTGGTGATTGCCTACCTGCGCCACATCAGGCAACAAGCCGAGGCGCATTGGAAGCAGTCGATTGACCGTGCCGTGATCGGCCGTCCGGTTTTCTTCGTCGACGACGATCCCCGCCGTGATGCCAAGGCGCAGCAGACGCTATTGAAGGCGGCGCGTGCGTCGGGCCTGTCGAACGTCGAGTTCCAGTTCGAACCGATCGCAGCGGCGCTCGACTACGAGTCGCGATTGCAGGCAAGCGACGGTGAGCGCCTCGTGCTGGTGGCCGACATCGGCGGCGGCACGTCCGACTTCTCAGTCGTACGCGCCAGCCAATCTGCGCATGCCAGGGTCGATCGGCGCGCCGACATTCTTGCGAATCACGGCGTGCACCGCGCAGGTACCGACTTCGACAAGGCCGTAAACATGGCGAAGATCATGCCGGTGCTCGGACTGAACGGCAGCGGACCAGGCGACCGCCCCGTGCCATCGAAGATTTACTTCGACCTTTCGACCTGGCACCTGATCAACACCACCTACACGCCCAATCGCGTGCTCGAGTTGCGCATGATGCGCAACATGTACGACGACCAGCGCGCGCACCAGCGGCTGCTGAGCGTGCTGACGCAACATCGCGGTCACGACTTGGCCGCACGCGCCGAAGCAGCCAAGATCGAGGTGTCGGAGTCGGGCGCCGCGATCATCGATCTCGGCTTCGTCGAACCCGAGCTGAAACTGCCGTTCGTCGAGCGCGAGCAGCAGCAAGCACTGCAGGATGATGTTGCACGCATCATCGCAGCAGCAAATGAAACAGTCCGCGCGGCGCAAGTCCAAGCCGATCGCATCGACGCGGTTTATTTCACTGGCGGCTCGACCGGTCTCAACTTTCTCGCGTCTCAGCTTGCGGCGGGTTTTCCAGCAGCCAAGCCGGTGCGTGGCGATCGGTACGCGAGCGTGGTCAGCGGCCTCGCGATCACCGCGCGGCGACGGTTTTCGCAGCGTCATTAGTAGGGCAGCATAGAATTCTTGAGCCGACCGGGGACCGCGGCTCAAGTCAACCCGGAGAGCCCATGAATAAAGCCCGCTGTGAACGCCTGACCGCCACTATCGACGGCGATTTCGCGGTGTTTCTCATCGGTATGAGGATCAACAGCGTCATCCAAGTTCGCAAGTGGCTGCCGGTGGCGATGGCCATGCCACGCATGCTTAAAGAACTTCGGCAACGGCCGGAGCTCGGCCTGCTGCACTACGAGATGTGGGGTGGTCGAACTACCCTGATGGTCCAGTACTGGCGTTCCGTTGAACAACTTCTAGCGTATGCCACCAACCGGCAGGCCGAGCACTTACCGGCTTGGCAAGCATTCAATCGTGCGGTCGGGATGACGGGGGCAGTGGGCATATGGCACGAGACGTACTCTGTCGCAGCGGGGCGGCACGAGAGTGTTTACGTCAACATGCCAGCGTTTGGCCTTGGTAAAGCCGCTGGTCTGCAGCCCGCGTCCGGAGCCCGCCACTCTGCCGCAGGGCGTTTGCGTCTGCCGCAGCATCAGCGGTAGCCCTCCAGCATGGCCGGGCGCTACAACGTTGGCAATCTCAGCCCTGTGCCTTTAGTTATCTTTATCGCAAGCGGCGGCGTGCGTCGTGGGTGGCGTCACTGCGACTGCAATCTAGTCACCGCCCGGGGCGGCACGCGTGTGAGCGCAGCGGCGACTTGCAGTGCAAACGGGCAGGCCCGCGCGATCGGAATCAGCAGCGACCGGCCCGGTGTCGAGCGTCCGAAACGGTACAAAGCAGATGCGCGTTCGACCTGTGCCCCCACGTCGGCGCGAATCTGCTGGTGATATTGATAAGCACCGAGTTCGTTTTGCTGTGCCTGCACTGCGAGTGCGGCACTGTGCAGAGCGATCGCCATTCCATCGCCGGCGAACGAGGGAATCACCGCTGCCTGGTCGCCGAGGCGGTATACGTTGCATGGGTCGTGCGCGAGCGGCGCGTGCACGAAGCCATACGGCACGCGATAAATCGTCAGCGGCCTTTCGAGCAGAGGCGTCGCGTGGTGCAGTCGTTGCCGCAAATGCGTGCTTTCATGCATCAGATCGTGCAGCAGCCCATCCCAGGTTGCCCCGCTTTTTTGAAACTGCTTTAGGTCGGTGAGCAGACATAAATTGGCGTGTCCGTTTTCAACGAGCTGCAGGCCCGCATAGCCGTGCGCAAACACGATGACCTCGACACTTTCGCTGAGCGCGCGCGTCTGCGCCGGGTCGAGCCTGAAATACGTCTTGAATCCGATCAGATCCTCGGCGGGCTCGCAAAGCGAGCGCCGCAGGTTGCGGACGTCGTGCTTGCCGGTCGCGAGGAGCAGCGCATCGGGAGTCCAACGGCCGATCCCCTCTACTTGAACGTCCGCGCGCGCGTCGGTTCTCTGCAAGCGGGCAACGTGGCCGCGGCGCACGTCGGCACCGCACAGCTGTGCATATTCGAGCAGCGCGCCGTCTAGCACGCGACGCGACAGTCCCAAGCCGCGAAATGGCAGTGTCGCTTCGGCTACAGAGCTGCCACGCACAAGCCGCATCCGAGTGATGACATTGCCGCCCAGCGCGTCGAGATCGAGACCGATGCGCACGAGGTATTGCTGCGCTGCTGCGCTTAGAAACTCACCGCAAATCTTGTGCAACGGTGCAGCGTCGCGCTCAAATAGCAGCACGCGGCGTCCGGCGCGAGCAAGCATTGCGGCGGCCGCGCCGCCGGCGAGACCACCGCCTACGATGACGACTCCAGTGCGGTCGGGACAATTCACTTCACCCTGCCAACGCCGAGACGAAAGGGAATGTGCCACCGGACATCGGCCCTGACCTTGGCCTGCCGCAGAATTTCGTGCCATTCGGCAATGTGAAAGCTGCGAGCGATCGAGACCGTGCCGTCATCGCGCACGATGTTGTGCCAGCCGGCGATCCGCGCGATGAATGGAAAGGCGAAGTGCGAGATCGCATGCCGCTGCAGATCCGCGACATACCACCCGCGCGTGCAGTTCGCCTCCATCCAGCGCACGAACTCGAGCACCTGGGCGTCGTCTAGATGATGGGCGAACTGCGAGCTGACGATGAAGTCAGGGCGGGGTCGTGGTGTGCAGTCGAACACGTCGCCGACGCAGTATTCGATCTGCATTTCCGCCGCAGTTGCAGCGCGTGCAGCCGCCGCGCTGCGCGAATTCAAGTCGATGCCGGTAAGTATCAGCGTTCGGCAGCGGGCAGCACCCCACCGATGAAGCGCACGCAGGAAATCGCCGCGGCCATATCCGACGTCGAGGATCGATACGGGTGTTGTGCCGGGGATGGCATGCATTGCACGCGCCAGCCACCGTAGCGTGGGGCGGTGCGTCAGCGTCAACCGATTGACCTTCTCCAGATCGCTGAGGCACTGTTCATAGTCGGCTGCGCTGGTAACAGGACTGTCCATCAGCTCTTCCTGCTTGCTGCGCACTGACAGGCTCATCACCCGGCCATGTGGAAGCGAAACGTCTCTGCAACCATCCCAGGACCGAACGCCATCGTGAATCCCTTCGCGCCGGGCCGGGCGGCTTTCTGCAACTGCTGCAGGACAAACATCACGGTGGCGGACGACATGTTGCCGTAGTTGTTCAGCACCGCACGGGACGCATCGAGCGTGCGCGGATTCAGCTGCAGGCCTGCTTCAACCGCATCGAGCACCGTTCGCCCTCCGGCGTGCACCGCCCATAGATCAATGTCATCGACTCGGCCACACATGACGCCGGCGGTCTGTGGATGCTCGAGTTCGTCTCGCAGCGTACGCATGATGCGCGCTGGCACTTGCCCGGAGAGAACCATATCGAAGCCCTGATCGCCGATTTGCCACGTGATCATTTCAGCGCTGTCGGCAATGACGATAGAGCGAAATTCGTCGAGCGCTATGCCGCGCGGGTCCGCCGTGACAAGAGCCGCCGCCGCCCCGTCGCCGAACAACAGGAACGACAACACTTTCTCGAGATCGGCAGTCTCCTGCAAATGCAGCGTCGATAACTCGAGGTTGAGCACCAGCACACGCGCGGCCGGGTCGGAGCGCACGATGTGACGTGCGGTGCGCAGGGCCGGCACCGCAGCCGAGCAGCCCATGAATCCAATCATCGTTCGTTCAATGTCCGGCCGCAGCCCCAGTGCGCCGACAAGCTGCAGATCGAGCCCGGGCGCGGTGAAGCCGGTACATGATGCGACGATCAGATGCGTCAGCGCGTCGTGCTCGTTGCGGCAGTCGAGTGCGGCGACGGCGTCGCACGCCAGCCGCAGAGCCTGCGGCTCGTACAGCGCCATGCGCTGGGCCGTCGACGGAAACCGCCCGCGTTGATAGAAACCGTCCGCGTCGACTTCGCCTGCGTCGAGCCGGCCTGCGCGCAGATATGAGTAGCGGTGTGAAATGCCCGCGCGCTCGGCCATCCGGTCGAAGACGGTTCGGGTTTTTGTATCCGTCAGCAGCGTGCGCGCTAAATTGACGAAGTCGACGTGGATGTCGTGCTCCGGCACTGCCGTGCCGATGCGATTGATGTGCGCGACCGTCATTCGGCCTTGCGAAAGGCAAGCACCGCGTTGAAGCCGCCGAACGCAAAGGAGTTCGACAGCGCAGCGTCGATTGACATGCGACGGGCCGCATTCGGGACGTAGTCAAGATCGCATTCGGGATCAACCTCGCGATACCCTATGGTCGGCGGCGCGATGCCGTCGCGCAGCGCAAGCACGGTCGCCGCAGCTTCGAGCGCGCCGGCCGCGTTAAGGCAGTGGCCGAGCATTGATTTAATCGACGATGCTGCCAATTGCTTAGCGG
>DATLMT010000015.1:0-8151 GCA_035537135.1 Burkholderiaceae bacterium
ATTTGGTGATTGCGGGTGGATCAACGACGGCGGTCGTCGGAGCGACAGGGTCCGGCAAATCGACGTTGGCGCGGCTGTTGTTCCGTTTCTATGACGTCGATGCCGGCCGCGTGGCGATTGACGGGCAGGACGTGCGCACGCTCACACAGGAGAGTTTGCGCGCTGCAATCGGAATTGTTCCGCAGGACACCGTGCTGTTCAACGACACGATCGAATACAACATCGCGTATGGGCGACCCGGTGCAGGGCATGACGAAGTCGTGGCGGCAGCACGTGCCGCCCACATTCACGACTTCATAGAGTCGTTGCCGGACAAGTACGAAACACGCGTCGGCGAGCGCGGACTGAAGCTGTCGGGCGGCGAAAAACAGCGCGTTGCGATTGCGCGCACGCTGCTAAAGGATCCTGCAATTCTGGTGTTCGACGAGGCAACATCGGCGCTTGACTCGCGCACCGAACGCGTGATTCAGCAGGAGCTCGAAAGCATCTCCGAAAGCCGCACCACGCTGGTGATTGCGCACCGGCTGTCAACTGTCGTGCACGCCGATCAGATCTTGGTGATGGACCATGGACGCATCGTCGAGCGCGGCACCCACGACGAACTGCTGGCGCAGCGTGGCGTATACGCTTCGATGTGGGAGATACAGAGCCGCGAGCGGGCCAAGGCTGAAGCCGTCGTGCAGACGGCTGTGGACGTCTGAACCGTGTTGGGCCGCAGGTAAACCCTTGGCCCGTCAACGCCGCCCACAACGCCCCGTTTGGTAGACTGATTTTGATTTTCCCGAGGAGAACGAACAATGAAAGTCGCTCGTGTTTTGCTTGCACTTGCAGGTGCGGGGCTGGTAGCAACCGGCGCTTATGCGCAAGAGTTGACCGGCACGCTGAAGAAAATCAAGGACACCGGTTCGATCACGATCGGGCATCGCGAATCGTCGATTCCGTTTTCGTATCTTGACGACAAGCAGCAGCCCGTCGGCTACGCGATGGATCTGTGCGCCAAGGTAGTCGACGCCGTCAAGTCCGAACTGAAGATGCCGAACCTCAAGGTGGCATATCAACCCGTGACCTCGGCCAATCGCATCCCGCTGCTGCAAAACGGCACCATCGACCTCGAGTGCGGCTCGACAACCAATTCGGTCGAGCGGCAAAAGCAGGTCGCGTTCGGCCCAACCTACTTCGTGATCAACGTGTCGGCAGCGGTTAAGAAAAGCTCCGGCATCAAATCATTCGCCGATTTAAACGGCAAGACCGTTGCGTCGACTTCCGGCACGACCTCGATTCCACTGCTGCGCGGGTACGAGAAGGCCAAGGGCATCGACTTCAAGGAATTGCAGGGCAAAGATCACGCAGAGTCGATGCAGCTGCTAGCGACGGATCGCGCGCAGGCTTTCATCATGGACGACATCCTACTGGCGGGGCAGATCGCCAACCAGCAGAATCCAGGCGACTACGTCATCCTGCCCGAGTCGCTGCGCACGGAGCCGTATGGAATGATGCTGCGGCGCGAAGACCCACAGTTCAAGGCGCTCGTCGACCGGGCGGTCGGTGCGGTCTACAAGTCGGGCGAGATCGACAAGATTTACGCGAAGTGGTTTACAAGCCCGTTGCCGCCGCGCAATATCAACATGAACTTTGCGCAGACCCAGGCGATCAAGGACGCATTCAAGAGCCCGAACGATAAGGGCGTGCAGTAGTCGCTGTCTGAAAAATAAAGAACGCCGGCGCGACGCCGGCGTTTTTTATTGTTTCCGACCGTATGATGCGGGCGGAGCTTGTCCGGAAGCCGGCATCGTCTAGCGGCACCCGGCGCGGCGGGAGGGATCGTGAACTACAACTGGAACTGGGGCGTCTTTTTTCAACAGACCCCTGACGGTGACGGCGCGTATTGGGAGTGGATCCTGGCCGGGTTCTGGTGGACCCTCGGAGTATCAGCGGCCGCGTGGATCATCGCCATGGTCGTCGGTGCACTTGTCGGCACCGTTCGCACCACTGATAAGCGATGGCTAGTACGCCTCGGGAACGCGTGGGTCGAGATATTCCGGAACATCCCGTTGCTGGTGCAGATGTTTCTCTGGTACTTCGTGATACCCGAGTTCATCCCCCCGCTAAAAAACTGGATGATCTCGACAGAGCCGATCTACGCGCAGTATCTGGCGGCGGTGCTGTGCCTCGGACTGTTCACGTCCGCACGTATCGCCGAGCAGGTGCGTGCGGGTATCCAGTCGCTGTCGCGTGGCCAGCGCAACGCCGGGATGGCCGTGGGACTGACGCAGCCACAGGTATACCGCTATGTGCTGCTGCCGATGGCGTTTCGCATCATCATCCCGCCGCTTACTAGCGAGACGATGAATCTGATCAAGAACTCATCAATCGCGCTCACCATCGGGCTAGCCGAACTCACGTTCCGCTCACGCGAGCTTGGTGAATACACATTCAACTTCTTCGAGGCGTTTACGGCAGCGACCGTGATTTACATCGTCGTCGCCATGACCGCCAATCGCGTGATGGCGTATGTCGAGCGCAAAGTCGCCGTGCCCGGCTACGTGGGTGGCAAGTAGCGGCGGCGGCACGGAATTAGATGAATCTGGATTTCTCGATCGTCACCAACTCGCTGCCATATCTGTGGCAGGGAATGAAGTACACGCTGCAGCTGACCGCCACCTCGGCCGTGGGTGGATTGTTTTTCGGCACGCTGTTGGCTCTGGCGCGTTTGTCTTCCAACAAGATACTTTCGAACGTCGCCGCCGGTTACGTCAATCTGATGCGTTCGATTCCGCTGGTGCTGGTGATTTTCTGGTTCTTCTTTCTAGTGCCGCTGATTGCGCAGTCGATCACAGGCTCCGAGCGGCCGATCCAGATCGGCGCCGAGCGCACCGCCATTATCACTTTCATCCTGTTCGAGGCTGCGTATTTCTGCGAGATCATGCGCGCCGGCATTCAGTCGATTCCGCGCGGGCAGGTGTACTCGGCCTACGCGCTCGGGCTGACCTATGGGCAATCGATGCGGCTGGTGATCCTGCCGCAGGCGTTCCGCAACATGATTCCGGTGCTGTTGACGCAAACGATCATCCTGTTTCAGGACACCTCGCTGGTCTATGTCATCTCCGCAACCGACTTTGTCGGCGCCGCGTCGAAGATCGCGCAGCGCGACTCGCGGCTGGTCGAGATGTATTTGTTCGTGGCTGCGGTTTACTTCGTGCTCTGCTACACGCTGTCCTACATGGTCAAGCTGTTGCAGAGAAGAATCGCAGTCATCCGCTGAGGAGCGTTGAATCAATGGCGATGATCGAATGCAGGGACGTGTCCAAGTGGTACGGCAGTTTTCAGGTGCTGACCAACTGCTCGACGACGGTGGAAAAGGGCGAGGTAATTGTCGTGTGCGGTCCCTCGGGCTCCGGAAAGTCAACGTTGATCAAATGCGTCAACGCGCTCGAGCCTTTTCAAAAAGGAACCATCACGGTCGACGGGGTGTCGGTTGGCGCTCCTAAGATCGATTTGCCGAAGCTGCGGGCGCGCGTCGGGATGGTGTTTCAGCACTTTGAATTGTTTCCGCACCTTACGATCATCGATAACCTGACCTTGGCGCAGGTCAAGGTGCTCAATCGCAAGAAGGACGAGGCGACCGTACGCGGCATGAAGCTGCTCGATCGTGTCGGCCTGTCCTCGCAGGCGGCAAAGTTTCCGGGCCAATTGTCGGGGGGCCAGCAACAGCGCGTTGCAATCGCGCGCGCGCTGTCGATGGACCCGATATGCATGCTGTTTGACGAGCCGACGTCCGCGCTCGATCCCGAAATGATCAACGAGGTGCTGGATGTGATGGTGCAGCTTGCGAAGGAAGGAATGACGATGATGGTTGTCTCGCACGAGATGGGCTTCGCGCGCAAGGTGGCACATCGGGTGATATTCATGGACAAGGGCGAGATCGTCGAAGACGCCACTAAGGAGGATTTTTTTGGCCAGCCCCGATCAGAGCGTGCGCAGCTTTTCCTGTCGAAGATATTGCATCACTGAGGACAGCCGCGCGCGGCGCACCTACCGGAAGTGCGGGAAAATCTTCCGCAAATTTGCGACGCTGACAGCGTAACGGCCGCGTAGACTCGAAAGCGTGTTCACTGCCGTGCGTTCGCACTTAAACCGCATGAACTTTCGATCCAGCTTGTTTCTGCGCGTAATCCTTAGCGCTCGCGCCGCAGTGACGGCCGCCGCGCTTGTTCTGTATGCCCAGGGAGCGGTCGCGCAGACGGCAGAAGCGCCGGCGCCCAAACTGCCGCCGACCCTTTCGAAAGTGCGCGACACGGGCGTCGTCACGATCGCCTTTCGTCCGGATGCCATTCCGTTCGCCTATCTAGACGAGAACAAACAACCGGTCGGTTACGGTGTCGACATCTGCCGCGAGATTGTGCGGCTGATGGAGCGCGAGTTGAAACGTTCGTTGCGGGTCGCTTTCGTAGAGGTCAGCGCGCGCACCAGGTTCGACGTCGTCAACAGCGGCAAAGCGGATATGGAATGCGGCACGACGATCAACGACCCACAGCGGCGCAAGACTGCCGATTACTCGATGCCGTATCAATTTTCGGGGCCGCGTTTTCTAGTGCGCTCAGACTCGAAGATTCGCGCCATCCAGGATCTCGTGGGCCGGCGCATATCGGTGGTGCCGGGCACGAACTCGGTTCCGTTGCTGAAGCAAAGAATCGAAGGCGGGGTGTTGCCCGGAGCGGTGCTAGTCGAATACAAGAGTTATGACGAGGCGCGCGAAGCGGTGGAGCGCGGTGAAGTCGAAGCGTTTGCAACCATCGACGTGCTGCTCGCCGCTCAACGTGCCAAGTCTAAGGATCCGTCGAAGCTCGCAATTGTCGGTTCATTCCTGGTACTCGAACCCATCGCAATCGTGCTGCGCAAGGGTGATACAGAATTTAAGAAAGCAGTGGATAGGCACTTGGCCTCGCTGATGCTTGACGGCGTTGTCGGCCGCTTTTACGACAAATGGTTCCAACAGCCGATTCCACCCAATAATTTGCGGATGGATCTGCCGATGACGTTTGCGCTGCGCGACCAGTTGCGCTGGCCGACCGATCGTCTCGGTGACGAGCTGACCAAGTAATCCAAATCGGTCGTGATCAATGATTGTTAGCGGTCGTAGGTGGGCTTGCTGATCACCGGTCGCCTGATTGATCGGTGCAATGTCCGACATTGAGGCAACCGGCTTCTGGGCCACGCTACTGATAGCAAGCGACTGGGCTATCCGGCTGGTGATGTTGCCGATCGTGCCAACGCGCCGGTCGCCGGAAGCGGCCAAGGGTTGGCTGCTTTTCATCTTCTTTCTCCCATGGGTCGGGCTGCTCTTGTATGTGTTAATTGGGCGCCCGCGATTGCCGCACTGGCGCCTTGAGCGGCGTGGTCGATACATCGATTTGATCGAGCCGGTACGCCGGCGCATGGGAGCTTTGCCGCAGATCGCTGCACCCACGGTCGACCCTCAGTATCAACCGAGCGTGCGGCTCGCGACCGACCTCGGCATGCTGGACAACCTGGGGGGCAATGCGGTCGAGCTGCTGACCGACTACAAAGCCACGATCGATCGCATCGCCGCCGACATCGATGCAGCGCGCCACCATGCGCACTTGTGCTTTTATATTTTCGGAGACGATGCGCGCAGCGCCATTGTCATCGACGCATTAGGCCGCGCGGTCGCACGTGGAGTGATTTGCCGGGTGCTGATTGATGCGTTTGGCTCTCGACCGTCGCGTCGTACGCTTGTACCGAAGCTGCGCGCGCTTGGCGTAGCGGTGCGCGTGGCTTTACCTGTACGCGTCGGTCGCAAGACCGCTCGCTTCGATCTACGCAATCATCGAAAGATCGTCGTCATCGACGGCACGGTCGGCTACACCGGATCGCAGAACATGGTAAGTGCGGACTTCAAGCCCGGGCTCACCTACAGCGAATTGATGGTACGCATCCATGGGCCCTCAGCGTTGCAATTGGAGGCGGTTTTTGGCTCTGACTGGTTTGTCGAAAGTGGAGAGTTCATCGGCGAGGCGGCGTTTCCACTGCCGGTGGTGGCTGGGAAGACGCCGGCGCAGGTGCTCCCGAATGGACCCTCGTCTTCGACGCAGCGCGCGCTGCGCATGGTCGTCAACCTGATTTATTCCGCGACACGGCGTGTGGTGGTGACAACGCCGTACTTCATACCAAGCCAGTCCTTGCAGGATGCGTTGGAGACAGCTGTGCATCGCGGCGCAGAGGTCCATTTGATTGTCGACGATCACATTGATCAGTTTTTCGTTGGCAATGCGCAGCGGTCTTACTACGAATCCCTTCTGCTGGCGGGCGTGCGGATTCATGCGTACACCGAAGCGTTTCTGCACACCAAAGCGGTGTCGATCGACGGTCAGATGGCTTGGATCGGATCGTGCAACCTCGATATGCGCTCGTTCGAGCTGAACGAAGAAGTCGTCGCGCTATTTTTCGATCGAGACATCGCCGCGCAACTGGTTGCGATCGAAGAAAGCTACATGCGCGGCTCGCATGAAATCACGCTCGATCAATGGCGCAAGCGGCCGTTCGTTCAGGAACTGACACAAAACCTGACGCGGCTCGTTAGTCCTTTGTTATAGCTCGTATCAGCGATCGCAGATAATCCGAGTTCAGAAATTCCGGCTGTGCCTTTATGTCCGTAGCGGCTTCGTCGCGTGACGTTCTTCCTCGCTTTGTGATCCTGCCCTACGCGGGCACGATATTTCTGTCTGCATTTCTGCTGTTCCTGGTGCAGCCGATCATCGCGAAGCAAATTCTGCCGTGGTTCGGCGGTTCATCTGCGGTGTGGACCACAGCGCTAGTTTTTTTTCAATCTACTTTGCTCGCCGGCTATGCCTACGCCGACTGGACGACACGGCTGGGCGTACGCCGGCAGACGCTTTTGCACATTGGCTTGCTCGTTGCGTCGCTCGCAACGTTGCCGATTCTTGCAGCCGCGGACTGGAAGCCGCGGGGCGACGAGGAGCCGATCGTGCGCATTTTGCTGCTGCTGACAGTCACGATCGGCCTTCCGTATTTTCTGCTCTCGACGACGACGCCGTTGCTGCAGTCCTGGTACTGGCGCCGCTTCCAAGTCGCGGTGCCGTACCGATTGTTCGCACTGTCGAACTTTGCGTCGCTGCTTGCGCTGCTTGGATTTCCGGTGCTGCTCGAGCCGTGGTTCGGTCTGATCGAGTTGGGTTGGGCGTGGTCGATTGCGTACATCGTGTTTGCATTGCTCTGCGCGGGTACGGCATGGGCGTCGCTTCAGAGCGCGCGCGACTCGGCGCACGTTCTCGCAGCGCGGACGACCGACGCCGCAGCCACGCCGAGTGCGCTGACTCAGCTCACGTGGCTCGCGTTGGCAGCAATGGCTTCGATCATGTTGCTCGCAGTCACCAATCACGTCACGCAAAACATCGCCAGCGTGCCGTTCCTGTGGGTGCTTCCGCTATCGATCTACCTGATCACCTTCATCTTGACCTTCGACCATCCACGCTGGTATCAGCGCAAGCTATTTATCGTGGCACTGGCAGTGCTGGCGCCGGCGATGGCGTGGCTGATTCCTTCGCTGGAGTTGATGCGTGCTGCTTCGGTTTTCTTCTGCGGTTTGTTTGTCGGCTGTATGTTCTGTCACGGCGAATTGGCGTCGATGAAGCCCGACCCACGCTGGCTGACGCGGTTTTATTTAATGCTTTCGCTGGGAGGTGCACTCGGTGCTGTGGCTATCGCGATCGTTGCGCCGCTTGTCTTGCGTGGCTACTTTGAAGTGAACATTGCACTCGTGTTGCTGGCCTTGACGCTTTCACTGCGCCTGCGCGGGGCGTGGCGGTTCTTTGGACTGGCAGTGTTTACCGTGACAGCTTTTTTCTCAGTCCGAGGCGCGCAGGAGTATTCGCGCGATGTGCGTGTGATGGAGCGCGACTTCTATGGCGTGGTTCGCACGCGCGATCGTGACGATCCGGCGCCGTATCGCTCGATGCTGCACGGGGGGATCGTGCACGGCGGCCAATTGCTTGGCGATGAATTCCGCAATCAGCCTAGCGATTACTTCGGGCCATCGTCGGGCTATGGGCGCTTGTTCGAAGTGCTGAACCAGCTGCACCCCGGACCACGTCGGGTCGGGATCATCGGGCT
>DATLMT010000016.1:0-9862 GCA_035537135.1 Burkholderiaceae bacterium
GTTCAAGCCACGGCCACCTCCGAAGATCACCGCGCGGTTCACCAGGAACTGCACCTGGCCCGCTTCAGTCAAGAAGGCGTCGAACGCGGGACCGTCCATATAGCCCCGAATCTGCTGACGCAGCACTGCTTCTCCGCCACCGGCAACGGCTGTTTTCTCAACCGAGGTCGGATTGCGAGCTGCGAAGAGGTTGGCTGCTTTTTGCAGTGTCGTTTGATCGTCAGCGAATTTAATTTTGGACCAGAACTCTCCGGTCGCGATCACCTCGGTGCTGCAGCTTTCCTTCAGCTTGGGCAGCAACGACGCGAGATCTTTGTACTGCTGCGAATTCGCATTGCCGAACGGTGCTCCACCGGTATGCGTCGGCAGACCTATCGACTTCGACATCAGCAAATCGCTGTTGGTGGATGCGAAAGTGCGTAAGACGCCGTAGTTCGCTTCAACAGTACCGCCGGCCGCGAACACGAGCTTCGTGCCGCTGGCGACTGCGCCTGAGCGATGGCACACGACGCAAGTGCTGCTCATGCTCGGCCATACGGTGTTCGTAAAAAGTTGCGGCGGCGTCGCGCATGTAGCCGCGGCTACTTGAGTCGGCGCCGGTGCGGGACCCGTGGTGCTTCCTGTGTCACCGCCGCCGCAGCCCGAAAGCGCGCCCATGATTGCGAGCAGCGGGACCGCGATGCGTGCGTTAAGTCTGTCCGTCATTGTTCTCTCCCAAAGGGATTTGCAAGGCTTACCGGAGGCAAACTGTGCCTGCGTTCGAGTAAAAAATAACTCGTGGGTAAGGATGACTGAGCAGTACCCTTTGGTTTTGGCCGATGCCGGCAAACCCGCGAAGTTGCTGGCTTTTTTGCTGTCAGCTAATCCAGTCGGATTAGCCAAAATTCAGCTCAGACGCTTGCTTGAAATCGAGCAGTTTTCCAGCCACTTCCGACACGGTTTCTCGACTTTGCAGAACAACTCGCGGTGATAGATTCGCCGCCATGCCGATATCACCTGCACTGCGTCGCTTTGCTTTGGCGCACCAGAGCGTTGTCGTAGTTCCCGCGGAAGCGCTCAGCGAGCGTGGGCTGCAATCGGAATTTGCTCAGGTGCTGCTCGGCGAAGGACGCTTGTCCGCCGACCAAATCGATTGTCTCGAGCGCGGCAGCGCGCTGTACTGGCAACGCTGTCGCGATCTATTTGCGCGGGCACCCGCGTCCTGGTTTCCACCGCGACAGACGAATCTTCTGATCATTTCTGAGCAGCGGGGCATTTTTCCGTACATGGACCCGTTCGTCGGAACGTCATCGCTGTTGTACAAGACCGACCTGAATACGCATCCAGAGTATGTGGCTTACATGCTGCTGCACATCGAGAGGTTGGCGCTTCACGGTTCAGTCCGTGCCGCACTTGTCTACAACCTCAGTTATTGGTTCGACCGAGACGCAGCTAGCCGGAGCGCGTTCGCTGCCGCCGCCAGGTGCGCTGAGCGGCCAGATGCCCATTGTTTCGCCGCACTAGCAGAAGCATTCGAGTGGATCGATCAGCTATTGCATATTCCGCTGCGCGAACCACAACAGGACATTAACGAGCCGTATTTGGAGGTGCTCGAAGGCGCCCAACTGTACGCACCGCAGCGGCTGCAACCGCAGATCACCGCACTGTGCGCCGCGGGTGACGAGGCCGTGAGCACTGCGATTCAAATAACAGCGCCGGCCGCCGTTCCAGCGCGTTCACCGACGGTAGACGCGCTGTGCGATTGGCTGCAAGAAACCCATGCTCACGTAATCGTTGTGGCTCGCGACGGGACGACCGTGTGGTCACCAGAGATGAACGACTCGCGGTGGATGCGCCGCGCGCTAATCAATGCTAGCGACGCTGCCGTCGCCAGCTTGCACGAGGACTTGCGCATAGTAGATTTGCGCTCGCGTCAGTTTCTGGAACGTGTTGCCGATGTTGACGCACTACCGAGAACTTATGCGGTATTGGAGGTTGCCGGTGGGACCTACATCGACCCGGCGCGACGCGCGGTAGTACACACGTTGATGCAAGAGGGCTACGACTGTCTGACCGCCCCGGCACCCCCGTATTTCCGCATGTTCCTGGGCGCGCGCGTAATGCACGAGTGGGGACATTTGGCACATGCCGCAAAATTTCTCCGCGTGGCCGACGAAAACAAGTCCGCCTACCGCGAAGCGCGCGCGGAGCTGGGCAATTGTTTTGTGCGGACCATCGCAGAATTGCCAGACGTTGTGCGTGCCAGAGATCCGGAAACGGCTGCTCTGTCGCTCGGCTCAACCGAACTTCCGGCAGTCCTCGCACGCATGACGCTCGCGCGGGTCGGCGACTATCTATCCAATCTGATGTGCTCGAAACTACTACCGGGCGAAGAAATGCAGATATACGTCCGAGCCAATGTGCACCCCCATTTTGATGAGAAGCTGGGATTGGTCAGCGAGCTAGCGCGGTATGCGTACGAAGTACATTATCTGGCGCTCGCCGATCTGCCGCGCTCGTACTTCTTCAAAACGTCCCGCTTCGTAGACTACTTTATCGATTCGGGAATCATCACTGAAAACAAGACGAACGATCTGTTCGACGCCGTCGGACGGGTGCTTTCCTGCTATGAAATTGACGCGCAGAAGCTTTCGCTTGCTGCTTAGAGCTAGGCTCGACTATTGCAGCAGTTTGTAATTAAAGGTGTGGCACTCGCCCACGCCGCATTGCAGTATTACGGACACCAAGTTGATGACGCAGATGACGATCACATAAACACTCAACATTGCGGCACTACCTTTAATCGCCGGAAAGTCGCCAATGTTGGCCTCGCGCAAATATTCATCGCCGCCGAGTATCGCAAGCTTGACTGCATAGGCAGTGAGCACGCTCAACGCAATGATGATCGACCACACCGGCATGTGAATTCCAAATATCGCGCTGCCGATGTATTCATGCCCGGGCCTCGGGTAAATGTCGAGCAGACTCTGCCGGACGGAAATCACCAGTAAGACGATTGCGAACAACAGGCTGAAGCCGGTGTTCTGATAGGAGAATCCGCGCCGAAAATTGAGCATGATGCCGAAGCACACGCCTAACATCGCGACGCGCTCGAGCAGGCACAGAGGGCACGGGAGCTCGCCGTTGGCGTACTGCAGCGTCATCGCTGTCGTCAGAATGCCGGCTATCACAAACATAACGAGCAACAGAAACAGATAGTTCAGCAGCGCAAATATTCGGCGCGACGCCATCGGCTGCCCGCTATCAATCATCAAAGAACCTTAACGCCAATATCAGCTCTTGTCTGTATCCACGGCATCCGGAAGCCGTATTCCGGGCTGTAGATCTCAAAAAGAAAAAGTCCAACAGACAATGCCAAGCAACAGACGAAGAGGGCGACGGCCAACGACCGGCGGCCGAACCAACCGCAGACCAACGCCAGCGTCATCGTTGCAAACACCGCGACCATCATTGCCGCCTCCCGCAGCTGGCTGGCAACCGCACTCCTGTCACCGCTACGTTGCAACCAACCGGGACACGGGTCTGCGCAGCAGCCATATCACGATCGAAAGGTTGACCGCATTCCACAAAAGCCCGTTAATAAATGCAGCGCGGTACGAGCCCGTCATGTCAAACACCGCTCCCGACATCCAGCCGCCGAGCGCCATGCCGAACAGCGTGGCCATGACGACCAGTCCAACACGACCGCCTGCTTCGTTGGGTGCGAAATACTCGCGCACGATGATCGCGTAGCTCGGCACGATGCCGCCCTGGAACAATCCGAACATTGCCGACACGATGAATAGTGACACCAGCCCATCAAACGGGATGTAGAAGAGTAACGCTATACCTTGCAGAGCGGAGCCGAGCAACAAGGTGCGCAAGCCGCCGATGTGATCGGCGATCCAGCCCGATGCGAGCCGGCTGACGATGCCGAACGCCAGCATCATGGAGAGCATCTGGGCGCCAACCGCGGGGCCATAGCCGAGGTCGGCGCAGTACGCGACTATATGTACCTGAGGCATCGACATTGCTACACAGCATGCGACTCCGGCGATCATCAGCAGTGTCTGCAATGCCAACGGCGAAATGCCAATCGACTTCGGTGCGCGGAACGCAGGTGCAGTCACATCACTGCCCGTAAGCGGCGGCGCGCGCCGCATCGCGTATGTCAGCGGCAGCATCGTGAGCAGGCAAATCGCGCCGATGTAAAGGTGTGCCGTACGCCAGCCGACAGTTTCGATCAGATACTGCACGATGGGCGGCCACACGGCGCCCGCTAGATAGTTTCCCGACGCAACGATCGACACCGCAAGCCCGCGTCGGCGAACGAACCAGTGCGAGATGTCGGCTAACAGCGGGCCGAAGCTGGCCGAGCTACCGAGCATGCCGATCAGTAGACCCTGCACGATTGCATACATCAGCAGACTCGACGACAGGCTTGCGATGACATAACCGATCGCGAGTGCGCACGTTGCACCAATCAGCGGCAATCGAACGCCGTAGCGGTCGGACAATCGCCCCATCATGATGCCGCCTACGCCAAACCCAAGCATGGTCAGCGTGTACGGAAAAGACGCCGCCGCACGCGTGACGCCGAACTCGGCCTGGATCGAGGGCAACGCAACCACCACCGACCACATGCCCACTCCACCGAGCGTGCTGAGCGCAAGCGCTGCAACCATCCGCAGCCATGCCGCGCGCGAATCGATAAGATCGGCCGTCGTTGCCATCAAGGCTGCAGTATGAGCGATCGCATCAGTTTACGAATTGCGCTTTGCCTCGCGGTGTCGTTGGGCCATGTGTGGGCCGCGCCTGCGATGACCAAAGAGTCCGAACGCTATCGCACCGTGCCGGCGAATGCCGATGGTATCGGCAAGTCGTTCATGGGGCGGCAGATCTCGAACGTAATGGGCTTTCAAGGCGCGCCCTGGCTTGAACGCGAAGAACGCGAGCGCGAAGAGCGCAGTGATTTGCTGTTGCGAATGCTGGCGCTCGCGCCGGGAAGCGTTGTAGCCGACGTGGGCGCGGGAACGGGGTACTACGCGCGCCGCATCTCGAATCTGGTTGGACCCACCGGCAAGGTGTATGCCGTCGACGTTCAACCCGAGATGGTGTCGATGCTGCAGTCGCTTGCCAAGCAACGCAGGTACGGAAATATCACGCCGGTGCTTGGCGGCGTTAATGACATCAACCTTCCCGCCGCTGTGATCGATCTCGCAATCATGGTCGATGTCTATCACGAGCTCGAGTTTCCGTACGAAGTGCTGGCGAGCGTCGTACGGGCGGTCAAACCCGGCGGCCGCGTAGTATTTGTCGAGTACCGCGCCGAGGATCCGCGCGTTCCGATCAAGCCTTTGCACAAGATGAGCGAAGAGCAGATCCGTCGCGAGGCCGAGTTGCATCCGCTCACATGGGAGCGCACCGCCAACGATTTACCTTGGCAACATGTGGTGATCTTCAAACGAAAGTAGAGTCACGGCTTTATCCTTACGCTCCTACTTCTACCTTTGACCGGACTGAATCGAATGTCGATCACGATGCACGCTGCCTCTGTCCCCATCTTCACGCAGATGCTGGGAAGCTTGAGCACCTTACTTCATAAAGCCGAAGCCCACGCCGAGCAGAGGAAGATAGACGCAGATGCGCTGCTGCAAGCCCGGCTGTTCCCGGACATGTTTCCGCTGCGGCGCCAGGTGCAAATTGCGTGCGACTTCGCGCGCGGCGTGTCAGCGCGTCTGGCCGGCGTTGAAGTCCCGTCGTCTCCCGACACCGAGAAGAGCTTCGCCGATCTGCAGACGTTGATCGACAAGACTGTGAGCTTTATCGGAAGCCTGTCGCCGGCGCAATTTGACAAAAGCGAATCGCGAGAGATCGTGACGCGGCCCGGAACGCCGAAGGAAAGGCGTTTTAACGGCCAGACGTATCTGCTGAGTTATGGCCTGCCGCAGTTTTTCTTCCACGTCACGACTGCGTACGCGCTGCTGCGGCACAACGGGCTGGAGCTCGGTAAGGGCGACTACATGGGCAAGTACTGAGCGCTGCTTACTTAGCCAGGCCCATTCGCTTGGCACCATCAGTGTAGATCTTCACGCGCTCTTTCATAAAGGCGTCCATCTGGTCGACGCCGACGTTGACCAGTTCGAAACCGCTTTTCGCTGCCAGATCTTTCATCTCGGGATCGTTGTTCAGTGCGGCCCAAAGATCGGACATCCGCTTGCGCTGTTCGGCGGTCGACGACTTGGGCATGCCGATGCCGCGATACGCACCGTCAATCCAGTCGACACCGAGCTCCTTAAATGTCGGGACATCGGGCAGCAGTGGATGGCGCTGGTCCATGGCCACTGCAAGCGCGCGCAATTTGCCCTTGTTATTGACGGCGAAGGCCGTGTAACTCATCGCGCCGTCAACGTGCCCGGCAAACACCGAGGTCGTCAAGTCACCGGTCCCCTTGTAGGGAATGTAGGTCGTTTTAATACCAAACGCGGCATTCAACCGTTCGTGCGCTGCATGGTTGGCTGAATTAAGGCCCGATCCGCCGAGGCTGAGTTTGGCGGGATTTTCCTTCGCGAACTTAACAAAATCGGCGAAAGACTTGATCGGACTCTGGTCCCGCACTATCAATGCATCAGGCGTGTAGTGAAACCAGTACACCGGCGTCACGTCTTCCGTCTTGTATTGAACCTGTCCCTCAAGCGGCTGAAACACAATATGCGGCAAATTGACTCCAACGATATTCAGACCGTCGGCTGGAAGGGCATTCATCTGCGCCCACATCAAACCACCGCCGGCACCGGCTTTGTATTGAATGATCGTATCGATGGCGGGGCACTTCTTCTTCAAAACGACCTGTTGATGCCGTGCTGATAAATCGGACTCGCCGCCAGGTGGAAACGCCTGCCAATACAGAACGTTCTTTTCCGGGCACGGCTGCGCGAACGCCGCGGACATGGCAAGCAAGCAGGCTAGTGCAATCAGCTTTTTCACGACTTCTCCTTGATATCTTTTAATAGTTTTCCAGTGCGGCGAGCTTAGGCTGAGCGGCGCGGCATGTCACTCGGTACGCGCCCTCCTTCTCAGTTGCGAGCACGATGCCAGAGTCGTCGGTCCACTGCTCGCGCAGGCAACCATCCCACCAAAAAAAACGGCACGCCGTAACGTGCCGCTGTATTCGAAAGACTTACCGAAATAATGCTGTCGCCTTAGCGCGCGAACCGCGCCTTCGCATCGGCAACGCACTTATCTTTCGCGGCGCCGGTCAGCGGGTCGCACTTTTCGCGGGCGACTTTGTAATCGGCATCGCGTTTGGTATCTGCTGCGCCGGCTTTTGCAACAGTCGTTTGGCGCGCAGCTTTCGCGTCGGCCTTGGCCTTCGTTTCAGCCGCTTTAGCAGCCTTCACGCACACGTCTTTGTCATTGCCGGTCTTTGTCGAGCACTGCTCTTTGGCGACCATATAGGTCGCTTCGGCGTCGGCGATTACGGCTTTTTCACGAGCTTTGGGCGTGTTTTCATAGTCCGCCTCGGCGCGTGCCTTGGCTCGCCTTTCTGCCGCCTTGGCTTCCGCTTGGCACAGGTTCTTTGGTTGCCCGGAAAGAGCATCGCACTTGGCTTTCGCAGCCTTGTACTCGGAACCGATGCGGTCCTTGGCAGCCCGATATTCGTCTTTTGTCGTGGCGCTGGCCGAACCGGCAAGCAAAACCGCAGCAGCGAACGCACCCGCGTGAGCCAATGTGCGCACATTGATTAGCTTCATTAGTCCTCTCCCTTGTTGTCGGAATGAAGGTATGCAAGAGACGTCTGGCGCAGCCCGGTTGCTTTCGCAGGAGCTCCGAGACCGTTGCGTAACGCAGGGGATCATCCGCTGGTTTACAGATGCGCGCGCAGGCCCGGGGCGAGGTAAGCTTCGCCCGCCATTTCGGCTCGAGGAGACTTTCCTGGCCAAGCCAAACTATTCATTTGAAAAGCGCCAGCGCGAGATTGCGCGTAAAAAGAAGCAGGACGAAAAGCGCCAGCGCAAGGTGAAGACTGCTCCAGACGAGGCGTCGCCGGTTGAACAGCAGCCCCAACCCTCACCCCCTACAACCGACACCGCCGTTTGAATCGCTAGCGTCGCCGGAGCGCGGTTTAACCCGCGAATTCCGGGGCAATTGCACGACGCTTGGGTAAGCGGCGTTTCAAGTGCTTCTTCCCCGACTGAAAGGTCACGCGAACACGTTATGTTTGCCGCATGTATCACGGCGAACGATTCAACAGCCTGACTCACTTGGCCGGCACCGCCCTCGCGATCGCCGGGGCCGCAGTGCTAATCGGGCAGGCCAGCGAGCAAGGCGATATCTGGAAGATCATCGCATTCAGTGCGTTTGGCGCGGGCTTAGTGCTGCTGTACGCAGCGTCGACGCTGTATCACTCGTTCCGCGGGCGCGCCAAGATCGTGCTTCGCAAGATCGATCATGCCGCGATCTATGTGCTGATCGCCGCGAGTTATGCACCGTTCATGCTGGTCAGCCTGCGCGGTCCCTTCGGCTGGACGCTGTTCGCAGCGATCTGGGCCATGGCGTTTTATGGAATGTTCAAGACGTGGCAGCGCAATGACGGGCGCGACCCCTCGCCCATTCCGTATTTGATCATGGGCTGGCTTGGAGTCACCGCCATCGTGCCGCTGATCGACAAGCTTGGCATGGAGGGACTCGGGTGGCTGGCAACGGGTGGAGCGTTGTACACCGCGGGCATTATTTTTTATCTGAACGACCGGCGGTGGCGGCACGCGCACGGCATCTGGCACTTGTTCGTGATGGGCGGCAGCGCGAGCCACTTCGTAACGGTGCTCTACTTCGTGAACTGATTTGCTGGATCAGTCTTCAATTCTTCGCCGCAGCGCCTTAACCTGGCCGCGGCGTACTTTCGATTCGACCCGCTTTTTCTGAGAAGAAGCAGTTGGTTTCGTTGGGCGTCGCTTGCGCTGAATAGCTGCCGCAGCGGCGATCAATGAATTCAGCCGCGCCAGCGCATCACCGCGATTCTTTTCGAGACTACGGAATGATTGCGCCTTGATCACGACCACACCGTCATCGTTGATGCGCTGATCGCGCTTCGCCAACAATCGCTGTTTGATCTCGTCAGGCAACGATGAGACGCGAATATCGAAACGCAAATGAATTGCGTTCGACACCTTATTGACGTTCTGTCCGCCCGCTCCCTGCGCGCGGATCGCGACCAGCTCGATCTCGTCGGTTCGCAGGTCGTACGGAATCAAAAGTGGGGGCATGACAACTAATTGTGAATGACAGCGCGCACAGTCCCCCGTTTACGGTAAGCGCACTTTGAATACTCGATGCGCATTGACAGTGTGCGCTGGATAGACTGCACACGCGTCAAGCTTTCCAATAGATGCTTGACACACCGGTCAACACGGGCCACGAGCCGTGTGCCGATAAAAATTGTCTTTCACAAGGAGAGATTCAGCATGAAGCAAGTCGCTTCGAAATTCCCGACCGCAACTAGTCGCACACTACCAGCACTGGTGCTGTGTGTAACGCCACTGCTCTCGTTGACCGCAAGCGCTGCAGACGTGGCGCCTAAGCAGACCACCACGTTTCGCACCACCACGATCGACAAAGACACGAACACTCTGCGTGCCCCGGAAGCAGACGAAGCAATTCCGGCGGCACCGCAAGGTGCGACTTCGCGTTCGGCAACCGGCCAATCAATGCTGCGCAGCCCGAACGCGCTGCGCTTTCAAGCGCAAACGATGTACGGCCGAGACGGCTCGGAAACCAGGCGGCTTGATCTGGGACGAGCGTTGCGATTCTCGGTCGTTCACCGCCATGCGGACGGCAGCTTGCACAAAGACTGCGTAGCGGGAGAAGAGGCCGTGTCGACACA
>DATLMT010000017.1:0-2562 GCA_035537135.1 Burkholderiaceae bacterium
TCTTTCTGCAGAAAAATCAGCGCGAGCTCGGCCTGCGCGCGCTGTCGAATCTGGCGGAAATGGATCTGCAGAACAGGCAAGTGCTGCGTCTGCTCGCGTACCGATTGCAGCAAGCCGGCGAGATCGAACTTGCACTGCCGATCTTCGAGCGTGTGCTCGAACTGGCGCCGAATGAGCCGCAGTCGCATCGCGACCTGGGCCTGGCACTCGCGAAGTCGGGTCAGACGCAGCGCGCTGTCGATCGCCTGTACGAAGTGGTGACCGGTGCATGGGACTCGCGATTCGCCGACGTCGACCTGATCACGCTCACCGAGTTGAACGCGGTCATCGCCGAGGCGCAGCGCGGCGCCAAGTCGGTAGATGTCTCGGCCATTGAGCCGCGACTGCTGAAAAATCTGCCGCTCGACGTGCGCGTTGTGCTGGCGTGGGACGCTGACGCGACCGATGTCGACCTGCATGTGATCGACCCGAACGGCGAAGAGGTCTACTACGCGCGCAATCTTTCGTACCAGGGCGGCGCCATCACGCGCGACGCAACCGGCGGCTACGGTCCCGAAGAGTTCGCGCTCAGAAACGCCAAGCCGGGCAAGTATCGCGTCGAAGCAAACTTCTTCGGCCACCGGCAGCAGGTGCTCGCGTCGAGCACGGGGCTGATGTTGTGGCTGTCCAGCGGCTTCGGCACGCCGGCGCAGCAGGATCAGCGCACTACGTTGAGCGTGAAGAGCGAAGGCGGGCAGCGCGTCGTGGTTGGCGAGTTCGAGGTGAAGTGATGTCCGCCGGCAAGACGTTCGTCGCGCAGCAAATGATGTCAGCTGGCACGACGTTCGTCGCGCAGCATCGCCGCCGCCTTCTCGGCGATCATCAACGTGGGAGAGTTGGTGTTGCCCGATGTGATCGTCGGCATGATCGACGCATCGATCACGCGCAGTCCTGCCAGTCCCCGAACGCGCAGGCGCGAATCGACCACAGCGGACGGGTCTGCGTCCGCGCCCATTTTGCAGGTGCCCACCGGGTGAAAGATCGTCGTGCCGATATTGCCGGCTGCATCCAAGAGCTCGGCATCTGCGTCGGAGCCAGCGCCAGGGATGAACTCCTGCGGCGCGTAACGCGCAAGCGCGGGCTGGGCTGCGACACGCCGCGCGAGCCTCAGCGAATCAATGGCGACCTTGCGGTCCTCTTCGGTCGACAGATAGCGGCAGAGGATCGCCGGCGCGGTGCGCGCATCTCCATTTTTGATGCGCACATACCCGCGTGATGTTGGGCGCAAGTTGCAAACGCTCGAAGTGAACGCCGCAAACTTGTGCAGCGGCTCGCCGAACCTGTCCAGCGTCAGCGGCTGCACATGAAATTCGATGTTCGCGCTGCGGTGTTCGGACGACGAGCGCGCGAACCCGCCCAACTGGCTCGGCGCCATCGTCAACGGCCCGGTGCGGAACAGCGCGTATTCGAGTCCCATCGACATCTTGCCAAACAGGCTGTGCACGCGCTGGTTCAGCGTAACGACGTTGCTCACCTTGAAGCCCATCCGTAGCTGCAGATGATCCTGCAGGTTTTCTCCCACCGGCAGATCGTGGACAACGCCGATGCCATGCTGGTGCAGCATCGCAGCAGGCCCGACGCCCGACAGTTGCAGAATCTGCGGCGAGCCGATGCTGCCAGCAGCCAATAGTGTTTGAATATCGGAAGCGGCGAACTCTGCTCGATCTCCGCGCGTGTATTCGACGCCGACACAGCGCCGCCCGTCGAAGCGAAGCCGCTGCACGTGCGCACCCGTGAACACCGCAAGGTTCTGCCTGTTCGCAACCGGATGAAGAAAGGCGCGCGCGGTATTCAACCGCACTCCGCGCCGTTGATTGACCAGAAAGTATCCGCAGCCTTCGTTGTCGCCGCGGTTGAAGTCGTCGATCGCCGGGATGCCGGTCTGAATCATCGCTTGACGATAGGCGTTCAAAATCTCCCACGACAGCCGCTGAGGCTCAACTCGCCACTCGCCGTCGGCGCCATGCATGTCGTCCGCTCCGCGGTAATAATTTTCGCTCTGCTTAAAAAACGGCAGCACCGCCGACCAGCGCCAGGATCGATCCCCCGTGAGCTGGGCCCACTCGTCGTAATCGCGCGCCTGGCCGCGCATGTAGATCATCGCGTTGATGGACGAGCAGCCGCCCAACACCTTGCCGCGCGCATAGATGATCGAACGCCCATTTAATCCTTCGTCGGGCTCGGTCTTGTAACACCAATCCGTGCGAGGGTTGTTAATGCAGTACAGATAACCGACAGGGATCCTGATCCAAATCCAGTCATCGCGCCCGCCCGCCTCGAGTAGCAGCACTTTGACGTCGGGGTCGGCCGATAACCGGTTCGCCAGCAGGCAGCCCGCGGTGCCGCCTCCGACGATCACATAGTCGAAGGTGTGCTCCTTTCGATTCACGCCGAAACGTCGCCGCGTGACGGACGAAAGCATTCTGCGTGATGAGCAAACTCTTTCACGGGGACGGCTTGCTCACAAAAAGGGTCGGTTGGTGAGCGCGTCCCTGTAGTCGAGTTCGAGGTTGGAATGACGTC
>DATLMT010000018.1:0-5344 GCA_035537135.1 Burkholderiaceae bacterium
TGACGAAATCACTGTCAGCGACATACAAACCCCGATCGGCGAAGGCCAGACGCCCCGCCTCGGAAAAAAGATGCACAGCATCGGATGACAGTTCGAGCTTGCCTTCCGGTCCCATCGCGCCCGCGGGTGGCGACGCCGCGATATTGCGCGCCGACAGTAGCGCCAGCATCTGCGCAACGGCGATGCCTCCGGAGGAGGGCGGCGGAAAACCGCAGACACGCCATTGTTTGTAATCAGTGCAGATCGGTTCACGTTGTTTGACCTGATACGCAGTGAAGTCGCTGACTGCCAACCGCCCGGCGTTCGCATGCGCACCGACAGCCTTGACAATGTCTGCCGGAATCTCGCCGATATACAAAGCACTCGGATTGGCCGCAAGCGCTCGAAGCGTCGCCGCCAGCGCCGGATTACGCATCATCGTGCCGACGGCCTTTGGCGTGCCGTCCGCCGCATAAAAATAAGCCGCCGCAGTGGCGTCGTTCTTCAAATACTTTTCGCCAGCCAGTTGCATGTTCAAACGTGCGGACATCGGAAAGCCCGCATCGGCAAGTCGGATCGCGGGTTCGAATAAGCGCGCCCACGGCAGCTTTCCGTACTGCTTGTGAGCGACTTCCAGCATTCTTACCGCGCCCGGCGTTCCGACTGAGCGTCCACCGACGACTGCGTCATAAAACGGCATTGCCTTGCCATCCGGAAGCAAAAACAGCTTTTCATCAGCGGCCGCGGGTGCGGTTTCGCGACCGTCATACGCGATAACTTTGCGGCCATCCCAGTGCAACAAGAAGGCGCCACCCCCGATACCCGAGCTTTGCGGCTCCACCAGCGTCAGCACCATTTGAATCGCGATCGCCGCGTCGACCGCGCTGCCTCCCGCGCGCAAAATTTCGCGGCCCGCTTCCGTTGCAAGCGGATTGGCCGACGCAGCCATGTGTTTGCTCGCCGTAGCGCTGTTCAACCCGACGCGAAACGCCGAGGATGCTTCGGGTTGAGACGGCCGATCGCTCGGTGCGGCGCACGCCACGAGCAAAGCGGCGGCAACCAAGCTTGCGTAGCGCATCACTTTCGAGCTCATGGTCTCCTCTTTGCGTTTTATTTCGGGGGTAGTCGGATCGCGCCGTCAAGGCGAATCGTCTCGCCATTGAGCATCACGTTCTCGATGACATGCTTGGCCAGCGCCGCGTATTCATCGGGTCTGCCGAGCCGCGATGGAAATGGCGGCTGCTTGCCCAACGCATCTTGCACCTCCTGCGGCATGCCGAGCAACATCGGCGTTGCAAAAAGCCCAGGAGCTATCGTCACGCAGCGAATGCCCTGGCGCGCGAGGTCGCGAGCGATCGGCAAGGTCATGCCGACCACGCCGCCTTTGGATGCCGCGTAAGCCGCCTGGCCAATCTGGCCGTCGTACGCAGCGACCGATGCTGTATTGACCAACACACCGCGCTCACCGTCAGCCGTTGCATCCAGCTTTGACATGGCGTCTGCCGCGATGCGGATCATGTTGAAGGTGCCGATCAGATTGACCTCGATCACTCGCGCGAAGTTCTGCAGCGCATGTGGGCCGTCCTTGCCAACGGTTTTCTCGCCGATCGCGACGCCCGCGCAGTTAACGAGTCCGCGCAAAGCACCGAGCGATTGAGCGGCGTCGACGGCGGCTTTGGCGTCCTGTTCGCCGGTCACGTCGCACCGAACAAAGCGCGCGTCCCCAAGCTCACGCGCCAAGGATTCGCCTTTGTCCGTCTGCACGTCCGCGATCAGTACGCGACCGCCGTTGGTGGTGATCATCCTGGACACCGCTTCGCCCAGGCCCGAGGCGCCACCGGTGACGATAAAGACGTTGTTATGGATCTGCATGAATCCCCGCCCGAGCGAGCGGGATTCTAGTTGCAGTTCGATTGCGCGCGGCGGCAGGCCGCTGTAAAGGGCGCGCTTTATCTAAACGTGCAGCGCGCGTACAGCCAGAGGGTGCCGTTGATGTCGCCGTCACCGCTCGACTTGGTGCGTGCGCGCACCATCGGCAGTTGGCACTTCTCGGCTGAGAAGCCTGCAGAATTCAAAAACCCGCGCATCGATTCTGACGGAACGCCAACATGAAACTTGGGCCGCGTGTACTGGCCGGTGCCGGTCGCGCGAGGTTCTTCAAGTTGAATTGCGGATCCAATCCAGCTCGAGCTTGCCGAGCCGGAAAATGTCCGTGCGGTGGTGGCAGGCACAGACAGGGCTGACGCGCCGTGGGGCGAGCGCTGCGAGGACGGAAGCGCACTTTCCGGAACTGCATCGAGCCGCAATTGCGCTGCGCAAGGAAGCGTGGCAGCCGCCAGCGCCAGCCCGAAGGCCGGTCCCAGTAGCTGCAGCAGCGGTGCACGGCAAGAAACCACTTATTCCCCTGGCCCAGTCGAATCAATGACAACAGCAATCTGACTGTTTCGAGCGGCACTGACAAGTATCCGCTCGGATGACTCAATTAGTGAGTGAAGAAGTGAGCAAATAGTGGGCCAGAGCAATCAGGGAAACAGCGGCGCTGAACGAATGAGACGGCTGCCGTGTTCTCGTGTCAGGGGGACTGCGTAGCGTCGCCAGCGCCGAGGGCGCGCTGCATGATGACAACGTCCACCCACCGGTCGAACTTGCGGCCGACCGAAGTCAGGACGCCAACATACGAAAAGCCACAGGCGCGATGCGCCCCGATCGACGCTGCATTTTGCGAATCGCCGATGATTGCCAGCATCTGTCGCAGCCCCAGCGCGGTGCACCGTTCGATGACGCCATTGAGCAGCGCCTGGCCGATGCCGACTCCAATCGCATCGTGCGCGACGTAGACGGAATCCTCGACCGTGCTGCGGTACGCCGCGCGCGGGCGAAATGCACTGGCGTACGCGTAACCTGCAATGCGTCCGTCGGTTTCAGCGACCAGATACGGAAACCCTGCCTGCAGGATGCGCCCATGGCGCGCACGCATTTCGGCCACGTCGGGAGCCTCGGTCTCGAAGGTGCCGAGACCGGTGGCCACGTGGTGCGCGTAGATTGCTTGAATCGCCGGCAAGTCGTCATCGGCGGCCGCGCGAACGCGCATCACGATCCGATGCAGCTACTTGGTCGGAACGACGACCGGTGCCGGCGTCGGCCGCGCGGGCGCGATCGCCGCTGGAGCGACCTGACTCGGCACGATAACGGGCGCCACGCTTCCACTCACCGGACGCCCGCCGTACACACTTGCAATGATCGGAACGATCAACAGCGCAACGATGTTGATGATCTTGATCAGCGGATTTACGGCCGGGCCAGCGGTGTCTTTGTACGGATCGCCCACCGTGTCGCCGGTGACCGCAGCCTTGTGCGCATCCGAACCCTTGCCGCCGTGATGGCCCTCTTCAATGTACTTCTTGGCGTTGTCCCACGCGCCGCCGCCGGTGGTCATCGAGATTGCGACGAAAAGTCCAGTGATTATCGTTCCCATTAATACGCCGCCAAGCGCGGCGGGGCCGAGCAGCAACCCGACCAGAATCGGCACCAGCACCGGCAGCAGCGACGGAATCATCATCTCCTTGATTGCTGAGGTGGTCAGCATGTCGACGGCACGACTGTAGTCGGGCTTCGCGGTGCCTTCCATGATGCCCTTGATGTCGCGAAACTGGCGGCGCACTTCTTCGACCACCGCACCGGCCGCGCGTCCCACCGCTTCCATCGCCATCGCCCCAAACAGGAATGGAATCAGACCGCCGATGAACAAACCAACGATAACGTTCGGATTCGACAGCTCGAACGTGATGTTCAACCCGGCCGCAGCGAGCCCTCCGGTGTAATCGGCAAAGAGCACAAGCGCAGCGAGAGCCGCCGAGCCGATCGCGTAGCCCTTGGTCACCGCTTTCGTCGTGTTGCCGACCGCATCGAGTGGATCGGTCACGTCACGCACTTCTTTCGGCAAGCCCGCCATCTCGGCGATGCCGCCGGCGTTATCGGTAATCGGTCCGTACGCGTCAAGAGCGACGATGATGCCGGTCATCGACAGCATCGATGTCGCAGCTACAGCGATGCCGTACAGATCCGCAAGCCAGTACGACGTGAGGATCGCGACGCAGATCGCGATCACCGGCCACGCGCAAGACTTCATCGACACTGCGAGTCCGGCGATGATGTTGGTCGCGTGCCCGGTGGTGGATGCTTGTGCGACATACTTGACCGGTTTGAATTGCGTGCCGGTGTAGTACTCGGTGATGTAAACAAGCGCCGCGGTTAATACCAGGCCCACTACTGCGCACAGGTACAGGCTCATCACGGTGACCTTGGCCGACACCGCGGTCGCGATCACCGGGCCGAGGATCCATTGTGTGACGGGCCAGAACAGCACCAGCGAAATCGCGCCCGCCACCAGCAAACCGCGATACAGCGCGTTCATGATCTTGCCGCCAGAGCGTGCCTTGACGAACATGCAGCCGACGATCGACGCCAAGATCGAGACCCCGGACAGCACCAGGGGGTAAACGATGCCGGCATCACCCGCGCCTCTAAATACGAATCCGCCGACCAACATCGTTGCTATCACCGTCACCGCAAACGTCTCGAACAAGTCAGCCGCCATACCCGCGCAATCGCCGACGTTGTCGCCAACGTTATCGGCGATGACCGCGGGGTTGCGCGGATCGTCTTCCGGAATGCCGGCCTCGACCTTGCCGACCAGATCGGCGCCGACGTCGGCCCCTTTGGTAAATATGCCGCCACCCAGGCGCGCAAAGATTGATATCAGCGAAGCGCCGAAAGCGAACCCAATCATCGGATGCAACAGCTCGCGCACGTTCGCTGCGGCATGCGTCGAGCGCAATACCCAGTAGAAGCCCGCGACGCCAATCAGTCCCAGTCCGACTACCAGCAAGCCGGTAATGGCACCGCCACGGAACGCGACATTCAGCGCCGGATTCAGTCCGAGCGTCGCAGCCTGCGCCGTACGCACGTTCGCGCGTACTGAAACGTTCATGCCTACATAGCCCGCTGCGCCGGACAGCACCGCACCGAGCACAAATCCGATCGCCGTCCAGATGCCTAACTGCGGCACGATCGCAATGATGACCGCGAGCACAACGCCCACGATCGCAATCGTTCGGTACTGGCGATTCAAATACGCCTGCGCGCCTTGCTGTATCGCGGCCGCGATCTCCTGCATTCGAGCGTTGCCCGCGGGCTGCTTCAGAATCCACGAAATGGACCACACGCCGAACACCACGGCAGCGAAGCCGCAGACGAGCGCGAGAGCCAATCCAGACATGCTTTTCTCCTTGTCGAAACTAATTAGTTCAAATTTTCAAGTCACGAGGCCAGCGCGGTAAATACACGCTGCTTGATCTGGTCAACG
>DATLMT010000019.1:0-4042 GCA_035537135.1 Burkholderiaceae bacterium
GAGCCGCACGAGTTGTTGCCGGCCATTCCGCCCAGCGTGCACTGCGCCGCCGTGCTGACGTCGACCGGAAACCACAGGCCATGCGGTCGCAGCCAAGCATTTAACGCGTCGAGAACGATGCCGGGCTCGACGGTCACGGTCATGTCCTCGCGATTGAAGGCGACGATGCCGTTCAGATGTTTGCTGTGATCGATCACCAGCGCAGCTCCCACGGTCTGTCCGCATTGAGAGCTACCGGCCCCGCGTGCCAACATCGGCACCCGCAGCTCCCGGCAGATGTCGACCGCCGCCCGCACATCGTCCTGCGTCTTGGGAACCAGCACGCCGACGGGGTCGATCTGGTAGATCGACGCGTCTGTCGAATAGCGTCCGCGCGATGCGCGATCGAACAACACGTCGCCCCGCACTGCGGCGCGCAACCGAGCGGCAAGCTCGGCATTGCCCGTGCGCGGATGAAACAGCAGCGGCTGCGCAAGATCATTCATACGCGATCAATATAGACGCCGCGCTCGCTGATTGCTCGCGCTGTACGATGAGATGCTTCCCGCGTTCCGATTTAATGAGGCTCCCGATGCTTGATCTCGACAGTCATCCCTCAGGCCGTCACTTTCTGCAGATTCCGGGGCCGACCAACGTGCCCGACCGCGTGCTGCGGGCGATCGACCGGCCGACGATAGATCATCGGGGACCCGAGTTCGCGGTGCTCGGCAAAGCCGTGCTGGCTGGCATTAAGCGCGTGTTTCAGACCGAGCGCGACGTGGTGATCTATCCGGCGTCAGGCACCGGTGCGTGGGAAGCGGCACTCGTCAACACGCTCTCGCCAGGCGATCGCGTGCTGATGGCCGAGACGGGTCAATTCGCGATGCTGTGGAAGAAGCTTGCAGAGCGAATGTCGTTGACGGTCGACTTCATGCCGGGCGATTGGCGCCAGGGTGCCAGTTCAGGTGAGATCGAAAAGCGCTTGCGGGCCGACGCGGCACACGCGATCAAAGCGGTGTGCGTCGTGCATAACGAAACATCGACGGGTGTAACGACGCAGATTGCACCGATCCGTGCAGCGCTGGATCGCGTCGGCCATCCTGCTTTGCTGCTGGTCGATACGATCTCGTCGCTCGGCTCGATCGATTACCGACACGACGAGTGGGGTGTCGACGTTACCGTGGGCGGCTCGCAAAAGGGATTGATGCTACCGCCCGGGCTTTCGTTTAATGCGATCAGCGCCAAGGCTCTCGCGGCGTCGGAGCAGGCGAAGCTGCCGCGTTCGTATTGGGAGTGGAAGGAAATGATCGCGTCGAACGCTACCGGTTATTTTCCCTACACGCCTGCCACCAACCTGCTGTATGGGCTGCACGAGGCGCTCGAGATGCTGTTCGCCGAAGGGCTGCCCCAGGTATTCGCACGGCACGACCGCTTGGCCGAAGCAACGCGCCGCGCCGCGCGCGCGTGGGGGCTTGAAATACTGTGCGTCAATCCTGCCGAGTACAGCTCCGCGCTGACGGCGCTGATCGTGCCCGACGGCCACAGTGCCGATGCGTTCCGCAAGGTCGTGCTAGAGCGATTCAACATGTCGCTCGGCGCCGGGCTCGGCAAGGTGGCAGGCAAAGTCTTTCGCATCGGGCATCTGGGTTACTTCAACGAGCTGATGCTGTGCGGCACGCTGGCGGGCGTCGAAATGGGACTAAAGCTTGCTGGCATTCCACACCGCGCCGGCGGGGTAGATGCGGCGATGGCGTACTTGGCGGAAGCACCAACAGCAAAGCTGGCACAGGCCGCCTAGACTGGCCTCGGATTTGCACAGAGTGACCTACGACATGGCAGATACTGCTTGGGAGACATTGATGAATACCCGACGCATTTTCATTCGTACCTGCGCTGCAGCGGCGCTGGTGACCGCGTTCGCGGCGCCGGCCGGCGCGCAGACAGCGTTTCCCAACAAGCCGATCCGTGTGCTGGTTGGTTTTGCGCCGGGGGGTGGCACCGACATTGTCGCTCGCGCGCTCGGCGTCAAGATGTCCGAGATCCTAGGTCAGCCGATCGTCGTCGAAAATCGCGCCGGCGCGTCGGGCACGATCGCAGCAGCCGAGGTCGCGCGCTCGGCGCCTGACGGTTATACGCTGTTGATGGGTCACTCGAACTCGAATGCGATCGCGCCGTTCGTTCTGGACAAAGTTCCCTACGATGCCGGCACTGATTTCTCGCCGATCACGTACGTCGGCTACGTGCCGAACGTGCTCGTCGTGCATCCAAGCATCCCGGCGCGCACGGTTCCCGAACTGATCGCGCTGGCCAAGGGCAAGCCGGGCGAATACACGTATGCATCGTCGGGCGTCGGCAGTACGCAGCATCTGGCAGGTGCACTGTTCGCAAAGCTCACTGACGTGCAGCTAAATCACATTCCGTACAAAGGCAGCGGCCAGGCAGTCGTCGATCTGATCGGCGGGCAGGTGAACATGAATTTCGACACGATGCCGCCGGTACTCGAGCACATCAAGTCGGGCAAGCTGCGCGCGCTCGCAATTTCGACGCCGCAGCGCTTGTCGCAACTGCCCGACGTGCCAACGTTCAGCGAAGTGGGCATTAAGGGGTTTGAGGTCACCAACTGGTATTCGGTGATGGGGCCGAAAGGTTTGCCGGCGGACGTGGTGTCGAAAATCGATGATGCAGTCAAGAAGTCAATGAATGATCCTTCGATCCGCGCGAGCCTGGTGGCGCAGGGCGTGCAGTTTGGCGGTGCGGCGACACCGTCGCAGTTTTCGGACTTCATCAAAGCGGAACTTGCCAAGTATCAGAAGCTCGTCAAGGACTTGAACGTCAAGGCGAATTGATATTCGCGACTTGATTTATGTCGAGCGCGACGGCGCGATTGCGACCGTCGTGCTTAACCGCGCGGACAAGCTTAATGCGCTGACACGCGGCATGTGGGCGTCGCTCGGCGACACGGTCGAGCAGCTGTCGGCCGACGATTCACTGCGCTGCGTAATTATTCGCGGCGCCGGCGAGAAATCGTTTTCCCCCGGCAACGACATCGCCGAATTCGCGCACGAGCGCTCGAACAAGTCGCAAGCAATCGAGTACGGAAGGGTCATGCATCGAACCGCCGAGGCGTTGACGGGCTGCCGGCACCCTGTGATCGCGCAGATCCACGGCATCTGTGTTGGTGGCGGCCTGGAGATCGCGGCGCTTGCGGATCTACGCATCTGCGGCGAGGCGAGCCGCTTCGGCGCACCGATCAAGAACCTTGGGCTGGTGATGGCTTATGCGGAGATGGCGCCGCTGGTGCGTTTGGTCGGGGCCGCTATCGCGCTCGAAATCCTGCTTGAAGGAAGAATCTTCGATGCCGCAGAAGCGAAGGACAAAGGGCTTGTCACGCGCGTAGTGCCGGATGATCGGGTAGCCGTCGAAACGCGCGAGACCGCCCAGCGCATCGCCGACGGCGCACCGCTGGTCGCACGTTGGCACAAGAAGTTTGCGCGCCGCCTGGCAGAAGGCATGCCACTGACGGTGGCTGAACTCGACGAATGCTTCGATTGCTTCGACACCGAAGATTTTCGAATCGGTTACGCAGCGTTTCTCGCTAAGCAGAAGCCAACGTTCGTAGGCAAGTAAGTGAGCGGACCGCTAAAAGGCATGCGGGTGCTGGAGCTCGCGCAGATCATGGCGGGCCCGACGGCGGGAATGATGCTGGCTGACATGGGCGCTGACGTCATCAAAGTCGAGAAGCTGCCCGGGGGCGATGACACGCGCGGCTACAGCGAGCCACAGGTCAACGGCGTTTCGGCGCCTTTCATGATTCTGAACCGCAACAAACGAGGCATCGCGGTGAATCTGAAGCATGCATGCGGCCGCGAAATCTTGCTGAAAATGGTGCGCAATGCCGACGTGCTCACCGAAAACTATCGCAAGGGTACGCTGGAGAAACTCGGTCTTGGGTATGGCGTGCTCGCTGCCGAGAATCCCGGATTGATTTATTGCGCCGTATCGGGCTACGGACGTGACGGTCCTTTCGCCGACAAAGGCGGATTCGATTTAATCGCACAAGGCT
>DATLMT010000020.1:0-8911 GCA_035537135.1 Burkholderiaceae bacterium
TGCGTCTTCGCAATGCACACCGGGCAATGGCCGTAACCCCGATCCTGAAGCTGACGTAGCTGCGCGCGCACTTTGGTGTCGGCGGTAACCTCCGCCGCACCATAGATCTTTTTTGCGACGGCCTCCGCTTTCTGCCACAGCGTATCGCCGTCTTCGTAAACGAAACACATGTCGGCGGGGGTAGTCTCGGCGATGCGGACCACGGTACGCGCCAGCTCCTCGGCGCCCAACCCTCCATCGGCCCAGTGCCGAGCCACCACCAGCGGCACTTCGTGGTGCGCGAGCTTGCGTTTGAGCAGCGACAGCTCGGCGTCGGTGTCGTGCGCGAAGTGATTGACTGCCACCACGCACGGCAACCCGTAGTGATTGCGCACGTTGTTGATGTGGCGCTCGAGGTTCGCGATGCCTTTTTCCAGTCGCAACGGATCTTCGATCTGCAATGTCTTGACATCAGCGCCGCCGTGAAACTTCAGCGCACGCACCGTGGCGACGAGCACCACCACGTCGGGCCGTAACCCGGACTTGCGGCATTTGATGTCAACGAATTTTTCGGCGCCGAGATCGGCGCCGAAGCCTGCCTCGGTGACGACATAGTCGCCGAGCTTCAACGCGGTGCGCGTGGCGATTACCGAGTTGCAGCCATGCGCGATGTTGGCAAACGGCCCGCCGTGGATCAACGCCGGATTGTTTTCGAGCGTTTGCACCAGGTTCGGCTTGATCGCGTCGCGCAGCAGCGCGGTCATCGCGCCATGTGCCTTCAGTTGGCTGGCGACGACCGCTTGCTGATCGCGCGTATACCCGACGACGATGCGGCCGATGCGCTGCTTCAGGTCGGCCAGGTCGTTTGCGAGGCAAAGGATGGCCATGATCTCCGACGCCACGACGATGTCAAAGCCGTCTTCGCGCGGATAGCCGTTGCCTGGACCGCCAAGGGCGACAGTGATGTCGCGCAGTGCGCGATCATTCATGTCCATCACCCGGCGCCACGTGATACGACGCGGGTCGAGCCCGAGTGCGTTGCCGTGATGAATGTGATTGTCGATCAGCGCCGCGAGCAAGTTGTGCGCGAGTGCAATCGCGCTGAAGTCGCCGGTGAAGTGCAGGTTGATGTCTTCCATCGGTACGACCTGCGCATAGCCACCGCCGGCTGCGCCGCCCTTCATGCCGAACACCGGTCCAATCGAAGGCTCGCGCAGGCAGACGATTGCGTTCTTGCCGATACGGTTCAGCGCGTCGCCAAGCCCCACCGTCGTCGTTGACTTGCCTTCGCCCGCGGGAGTCGGGCTGATCGCGCTAACGAGAATCAGCTTGCTGTCCGGGCGATCAGGCAGGCTCGCAATGTGCGTGAGCGACACTTTGGCCTTATAACGGCCGAATGGTTCGAGTTCGTTCTCGGGAATCTGCAGGCGATCACGCGCCAACTCAACAATGGGCTTCAAGTTCGCGCGCTGCGCGATTTCGATGTCGCTGAGCATGGTTTCGGTACCGTCTTGGCAGAACGAATTAAATCGCTAGAGTAATCATCTCGCGGAATCAACCCGTTATACTTCGCCCAGCTTCGAGGAGCGTTGCGACAGCCGTACCGGCTGCCAGGCTCGAAGCGGTTCGGTTCCCCGCCGAACTCGTATTAACGGCGCTCGCGAACCCTGACAAGGAGCGCGAGATGAGCGCCGTATTAAAACCTACCCAAAAAACTTTGAGCGACTATGTCGTTGCCGACCTTGCATTGGCCGACTGGGGCCGCAAGGAAATTCGCATCGCCGAAACCGAAATGCCGGGACTTATGGCGATTCGCGACGAGTATTCGAGCGCGCAGCCTTTGCGCGGCGCGCGTATTACAGGCTCGTTGCACATGACGATCCAGACAGCAGTCCTGATCGAAACACTGCAGGCGCTTGGCGCGGAAGTGCGATGGGCGAGCTGCAACATATTTTCCACGCAGGATCATGCCGCGGCCGCCATCGCCGCCGGCGGCACCGCCGTATTCGCAGTTAAGGGCGAGTCGCTGGCGGACTACTGGGACTACACGCACAGAATCTTCGAGTGGCCCGACGGTGGATTCAGCAACATGATTCTCGACGACGGCGGTGACGCAACGCTGTTGTTGCATCTCGGCAGCAAGGCCGAGAAGGACACCAGCATCATTTCTAAACCCGGCAGCGAAGAGGAAGAATTCTTGTTCGCATCGATCAAGGGCAAGCTCGCGCGCGACGCGTCTTGGTATTCGACGCGGCTGGCGAAGATCAGGGGCGTCACCGAAGAAACGACGACTGGGGTCAAACGCCTGTATCAAATGGCGAAGGAAGGCAAGCTCGCGTTTCCGGCAATCAACGTCAACGACTCGGTGACGAAGAGCAAATTCGACAACCTGTACGGCTGTCGCGAATCGCTGGTCGACGGTATCAAGCGGGCGACTGACGTCATGATCGCGGGCAAGGTAGCCGTTGTCGCCGGCTATGGCGACGTCGGCAAAGGCTCGGCACAGGCGCTGCGTGCCTTATCGGCGCAAGTGTGGGTGACCGAGATCGATCCTATTTGCGCACTGCAGGCGGCAATGGAAGGTTATCGCGTCGTGACAATGGAGTACGCGGCCGACAAAGCCGACATTTTCGTGACCGCGACGGGCAACTTCCACGTGATCACGCACGATCACATGGCGAAGATGAAGGACCAGGCGATCGTGTGCAACATCGGTCACTTCGATAACGAAATCGATATCGCCGGCGTCAAGCAATATCGGTGGGAAAACATCAAGCCGCAGGTCGACCACATCATTTTCCCTAACGGCAAGCGCATCATCCTGCTTGCCGAGGGCAGGCTGGTAAATCTCGGCTGCGGCACCGGACACCCAAGCTACGTGATGTCGAGCTCGTTTGCCAATCAGGTCATCGCGCAAATCGAGCTATTTGGCAACACCGACAAATATCCGGTCGGCGTGTACGTGCTGCCAAAACATCTGGACGAAAAGGTTGCGCGGCTTCAGTTGAAGAAGCTGAATGCGCAGTTGACCGAGCTGACCGATGCGCAGGCGAGCTACATCAGCGTTTCAAAAGACGGACCCTACAAACCAGATCACTACCGTTATTGATGAGACTACTGCTGGTTTGGATCCTGAACGCGATCGCGCTGCTCGCGGTTGCGTATTTGTTCCCAGGCGTGCAGATTCAGGATTGGCAGGCGGCGGCGATTGCTGCTTTGGTGCTTGGACTGGTCAACGCGCTGGTCAAGCCGATTCTGGTGGTCCTGACGCTGCCGGTCACGATCCTCACGCTGGGCTTGTTTCTGCTCGTAATCAACGCGCTGCTGTTCTGGGCGGTCGCATCGCTGCTGCCCGGATTCAACGTTGGCGGGTTCGGCGCCGCATTCGTCGGCGCGCTTTTGTACAGCGTAATCGCATGGTTGTTGTCAATGCTGATTCCGGACCGGAAATGAGCGACGGAAATGAGAGGCGCTTGGACAACATCAGCTTCGAGTTTTTCCCGCCGCGCACGCCGGAGGGGGTGGGCAGGCTGCGGGACGCTCGGACGCAGCTGGCCGCGCTGAAGCCCGAGTACTTCTCGGTGACCTTTGGCGCCGGCGGATCGACGCGCGAAGGCACGCTTGCGACAGTGATGGAAATCCATCGTGAGGGATTGTCGGTGGCCCCGCACATCTCATGCATCGGCACGTCGCGCGAGTCGGTGCGGACGTTGCTGGAAGGCTATCGCGGCCACGGGATCCATCGCCTGGTCGCGCTGCGCGGAGATCTGCCGTCAGGGGCCGCGGGCGGAGCGGGGGACTTCCGCTACGCCAACGAGCTGGTCGAATTCATTCGCGCAGAAACGGGCGACTGGTTCGAAATTGAAGTCGCTGCCTATCCGGAATATCACCCGCAAGCGCGCTCTCCGGCAGAGGACCTGCAAAGCTTCGTGCGCAAGGTCAACGCCGGAGCGGACTCCGCGATTACGCAATACTTCTACAACATCGATGCGTACGCAAGATTCGTCGATGACGTTAGTGCACTGGGGTGCACTGTGCCAATTGTTGCAGGCGTGATGCCGATCATCAACTACACGCAACTCGCTCGCTTTTCAGATGCCTGCGGCGCGGAGATTCCGCGCTGGATAAGGCAGCGCCTTGAGAGCTTTGGAGACGATCGCACGTCGATTCGCGCGTTTGGCCTCGATGTGGTGGCCGACTTATGCGAGCGCCTGATTGCGGCCGGCGCACCCGGCCTGCACTTTTACACCCTGAACCAGGCCGAGACTACCGTCGAACTGTGCGAGCGCCTGCGCTAACTTGAGATTTGCCGTGCCGCGGGCGCCCGGTTGAGGCTGCGGTTCCAACAACGCTGCAAGCCAGTTTGCTGCGCGCCGAGCACCCTGCCGAATGCGATCGCGCAGACCCATCGCTTCGAAGATCTGGACACGGACTGGCGTTAGCGCTTCGATCACGGCCAAACCGTGGCGGCCGAGGCAAGCTTCTTCGCCGCGCCCCAGAAACGCATCGCGTGGGTTGCCCTCCTCGGTCAGCCAGACACGTCCGTATAAAACACGCACTTTCTTTCCCGCCGAGGGAAACGGTACCAACGTGCCGCCAGCGAGATCGAGAGTCCTAAGCAGTGCCAGTTGATGTCCCATACTCACTCCCATGCGCTTCTTGCATACCGTCCAGTGCCATGGACTGCATTAAAGACCTCAGCAGTGTCAGCTACAAACGAAATGATTGCAGTTGATGCATGCGTTTTGTGCATGTATCGTGCAGCACGATGAAACCCTCTGGCCCCGTCCGTTCAGCACGCCGAGAACGCACGATCGGGCTTAGCGCGCTGCGCGGCTTCGAAGCTTCGGCTCGTCGGATGTCGTTCACACTGGCCGCCGCCGAGCTAAATCTGACGCAGTCTTCGATCAGCCGGCAAGTGGCGGAGCTCGAGCGCCAGGTCGGCACCGCGTTATTCGCGCGCCAGACCCGTGCGCTCGCGTTGACCGCTGCTGGACAGCGCCTGTTTCAAGCGGCCCAGCAGGCGCTCAAGCAAATCGACCACGCCGTGGATGACATCCGCGGGCCGCGCAACGCGGCACGCGTCACGATTACGACCTACGCATCGTTTGCCTCGCTGTGGCTGGTGCCGCGGCTGGCCATGTTTCAGCGCGAGCATCCTCAGATCGAGTTGCGCATCGACGCTAGTGACCGCTTCATCGATATCGACGCGGAGGGTGTCGACGTGGCGATTCGCTGGACGCGCGCCGCCTTGTTGCCCAACGGGACGGTGCCATTGCACGAAGAGGAAGTCGTGCCTGCGTTATCACCCCTGCTGCTCGAGCGCAGCAGCGTCGCGCTGAAAAAGCCGCAAGATCTGTTTCAGTTGCCGCTGCTGGAGCTGGATCGATCGCTGCCGACCTCGGCTTCGAGCGCATGGCCGCATTGGTTCCAGTTTGCGGGCGTGCGCGCCGCACCGCCCGCGCCGCGTTTAATGTTTACGTTTGTTGATCAATCGGTACAGGCCGCCGTGCGCGGCCAGGGCGTCGTGCTGACCCGCTCGCCCTTCGTCGATGAGCTGGTGGCGAGCGGCGACCTGGTTACGCCATTTCCAAAACTCAGAATGCCGACTGGCTACCAGTACGCACTCATTGTGAATGTAAATACGCGCGAGACTGTGCACGTCGCCGCATTCTGCGCGTGGATTCGCGCCGAGTTCGAGCGTGGGCCTTTTCGGCAGACATAATTTCGGTGCCCGCGTCAATACACAGCAGCATCGGTGATCACCACGTCCATCGTTGCATCGTGCGGAAGCGGATGGATCGTCTGCAGCCGAGCCGTTTCGAATGCAACGCCCACCACGAGCGGATAGGGAATCAACACTTTCAGCGTGCGGTCATAGTAGCCTCCGCCGTAGCCCAAGCGAAAGCGCTTAGCGTCAAAGCCGAGACACGGAATCAACAGACAATCGGGCTGCATTGGTCGCCCCTGGGCCGGGACCGGAATGCCGAAGTCGCCGCCGCGCATCGGGGAGTCGGCCGTCCACGCGTGAAATTCAAGCAGGTCACCTACGATCACCGGGAGCCCGGCGATACGCCGCGGATCGAGCGCCAGCCAGTCACCGATGACGGCGCGAAGATCGGGCTCACCGCGAATCGGAAAGTAAAATCCCACAGCACCTACATCGGCGTGCCGCATCCAATCGGCAACACGGTGCTGCAACGCTGGTTCGCGCTGGTCGCGGTCGGCAAGTGTTGCACGATCCTTCAGCAGCCTCGCACGCTGCAACTTCTTCTCGGCTCGCTTATCCAACCACCGCCCCATGCCACGAATAAGCGTTGCGCATTAGTCGCAATTACAAGCTTCGCCCACGCAGCGCATGATCTAATTCGCGTCCGATGAAATTCCGATTTGCAGTCTATACGCTGGCAGCGATGCTCTTTGCACCGAGCGTGCTGGCGGCACCCGCACGTGCCCCCACCGCAGCGACGGGCGAATCGTCACTGTCCGCAGCGGATCAGGCGTTCCTGAGCGCTCGAGATGCGGTTCGTATCGGGGATCGCGAGCGGCTTGCGCAGGCGAGCGTGCGGCTTAACGGACACCCGTTGGCGCCATACGTCGAATACTGGCAGTTGCTCGGACGATTGCGCAGCGGCGATCCAAAAGCCGCGGCCGACGTCGCGCAATTCATCACTCGTCATGCGGGTACCTACATCGCCGATCGCTTGCGCTTCGACAACGCACTCGTGTTGGCGAGCCGCGCCGACTACGCCGGATTCGAGCGCGAGGCCGCACAGCTTGCATGGTGGACGGATGACGCGCAATTTCGCTGTTATCAGGCGTTGTCCAAATACAGGCGAGCCGGCGCGAAGCAAGCCGACGCCTTTGCGCGCGAAGCGCGTCAGTTGCTCGCCAACACCGCCAACTCGTCTGGCGAAGGTTGTTTCGCGCTAACTGAGGCGCTGCTGGCAGACAACCGCATATCGGTGTGGGACCGCGTGCGAGCGCTGGTCGAACAGAATCAACTCGATATCGCGAAGCGCATCGGCGCGCGGGCGCTGGACGCTGGCGGCAAGCCGGTCGATCAAAAACTGTTGGCACAGGCGATCGATCGGCCAGCGGCATTTTTAACGGCGCACGAAAGGCGCTTGACTGAAGTGCAGCGCGAGCTGGCCATGGTCGCGGTGGTGCGGCTGGCGCGCGACAACCCGCAGGACGCAGCTGAATACGCAGGCGCGCTGAACCTTTTGCTGACGCCGGAACAGCGCGGCATCGTGTGGGGGCGCATCGGACACATGGCGGCGCTGCGCTTGATGCGCGACGCCAACGATTGGTATCGCCGCGGCGGCGAGCATGTCGGTATCGGGCCCGATGCGGCCAGAGTCGACGAGGTACTCGAGTGGCAGGTGCGCAGCGCGTTGCGGGCAAACGACTGGAAGACAGTTAAGGCGGTGATCGACCGCATGCCGACGACGCTGCGTGACGACCCAACATGGACCTACTGGAACGCCCGCGCGCTGCGGCAAGCGGGACGCGCCGCTGAGGCGCAGGAGCAGTTCGCTCGGATCGCGCAGCAGTTTCACTTTTATGGCCAGCTCGCGGCCGAAGAGCTCGGGCAACCGCTGACGTTGCCTCCACGCGCAGAAGCGCCGACCGCGGAAGAGATTGCACCGTTCGAATCGAACGCCGGCTTCGTCCGTGCGTTCAAGTTTTACGAGCTTGGTATGCGGCTTGACGGCAATCGCGAATGGAACTGGCAGACGCGCGGCCTCACTGATCGCCAATTGCTGGCAGCGGCGGAATTTGCGCGCAAGCGTGGCGTGCTCGACCGCATGATCAGCACGTCGGATCGGACCAAGACCGAATTTGATTTCACGCAGCGGTTTCCGGCACCTTTCCGTGATTCGCTGATTCAGTATTCAGCGCCGCTCGGTCTCGACGAGAACTGGGTTTACGGACTCATCCGGCAGGAATCGCGCTTCATCATGGATATTCGCTCGTCAGTGGGCGCCAGTGGATTGATGCAGTTAATGCCGGCGACCGCACGCTACGTTGCCAAGCGTCTGAACGTTCCGAACTACACGCAGGCGCGTGTCAATGAGCTCGATATCAACCTACAGTTGGGCACCGGTTACCTGAAAATGGTGCTTGACGATCTTGACGGCTCGCTAATCCTTGCCACCGCCGCGTACAACGCCGGGCCGGGACGGCCGCGCGCGTGGCGCTCATCGTTGTCCAAGCCGGTCGAAGGGGCTGTGTTCGCCGAAACAATTCCATTCAACGAGACGCGCGACTACGTCAAGAAGGTGATGTCGAATAGCGTCTACTACGCCGCATTGTTCGACAGCAAGGCTCCGCAGTCCCTGAAAGCGCGGCTCGGAACAGTTGCTCCAAAAGCAGCGGGCACGACCGAGCTGCCGTAGTCTGCCGCACCAACGCGAATAGAATTCGCGTTCATGCAGCATTCCAACATTCTTGTCATCGGTGGCGCCGGCTTCGTCGGGCGCCATATCGTTGCGCGCCTGACCGCGCGAGGTTTGCGGGTGACGGTGCCGACGCGACGGCGCGCGCGGGCGCGCCATTTGATCATGCTGCCAACGATTGACGTCATCGAGTGCGATGTGCACAACGACGCTGCATTGGATGGTCTGATCCGCGAAAAGGATGCCGTGATCAATCTAATTGGCATCCTGCACGGATCTCGGGGCAAGTCCGGCGCGCCCTATGGTCCCGAATTCGCACGCTCGCACCTCGAGTTGCCGCAACGTATCGTCGCAACCTGCCGTGCCAATAACGTTCGCCGTCTGCTGCACATGAGCGCGCTGGGGGCGGACCCCCGCGGCCCCTCGATGTATCAGCGCAGCAAAGGAGACGGCGACTCCGCAGTGCAGGCGTCGCAACTCGATTGGACGATTTTCCGGCCGTCAGTCATCTTCGGACCCGAAGACAATTT
>DATLMT010000021.1:0-5084 GCA_035537135.1 Burkholderiaceae bacterium
GACAGGCAACTCGGTCGCGGACATCAACGCGGGCATTCTCGCTGTCGCCGGCATCCTTGCAGCGTATGCGCATAAGCTCAAAACCGGCGAAGGTCAGATCGTCGATACGTCGTTGATGGAAGCAGCGCTGCAGCAAACCTACTGGCACGCTGCGATTTACTTTGCCACGGGTCAGTCGCCGGGCGCTACCGGCTCGGCGCACATCCTGACCGCGCCGTATCAAGCGTTTCGCGCCAGCGATGGCTGGATCAACATTGGTGGTGCCAACCAGGCGAACTGGGAACGTATCGCCGAAGTGCTCGGTCATCCTGAGTGGCGTAGCGACTCACGTTTTGCAACGAACGCCGCGCGCATGGCGAATCTCGATGCGTTGACCGATGCAATGAACAAGGTCATCAGTGCGCGCAGCCGCAGCGAGTGGATCGAAGCTTTCGATGCGGCTGGCGTCCCCGTCGGTCCGGTGCACACCATTGGCGAGGCGCTGGAGCATCCGCAAACGCGGGCGCGCGGGATGGTGGTTGATGTGCATCACGCGCAAGCCGGACCAACCAGGGCAATTGGCAGTCCATTGCACTTTTCGCGCACACCGACCGAACTGGCCCGCGCAGCACCGATGCTCGGCGAGCACACGCGCGAGGTACTGCGCGAATTTGGATACCAAAACGCAGAGATCGATCGCTTTGTCGCCGAAGGCGTCGTCGAAAGTCGCGAGGTTCGCTAACGCGCCGGCGCCTCGTTGACGAAGTCGACGATGTCGTCGAGTACCGGCGCCAAAAACCGCAGTGGAAATGCAAATGCCCCGATCAAGGTCGCGTGGCTTGCGCGCGGATACATCTGCAGCGTGACCGGGATGCCCGCCTGTTGCAGCCGGTTTGCCATCTGCTTCGTGTTGCGCTCGGGATTGATCAGATCATCGTCGGGCGCGGCGGCGAGAAATGTGCGCGGGACCGAGGGCGACACATAGCGCATCGGCTCGCATTCGGGCGGCGTATCCGGATGCAAAAAAACTGGCTTCACTTCCGGATTTTCGATCGGCAGAAACTCGTAAGGCCCCGCCAGACCCATCCATCCCGCGAGCTGCGTGGGCTGAATGCTTTCGGCCCCGAGCCAGCGAGCGTCGAGCGCCATCATCGCGGCGTTGTAGCCACCGGCACTGTGCCCCATCACGAACACGCGCTTCGGATCGGCCCCAAGGCGCGCGGCTTCGCGCATCGCCCACGCGGTGGCTGCAGCGTTGTCTTTAAGGAAATCCGGATACCGCACTTCGGGATACAGCCGATAGTCGGGAATCACAGCGACGATGCCGCGCGCAGCGAGCGCTTCGCCGACGAAGCGGTAGTGCGCTCGCTCGCCGTGCTTCCACGAACCGCCGTAGAAGAAGACGACCAGCGGCCAACCGTTCGGCGGACGCATTCGCTCCTCGATCTCACGCGGCACGTACACGTCAAGCTGCTGCCGTCTGCTCGCGCCATACGCAGCAGTTGCCATGTCATGCGAGTCCGACACGACGAGCACATTGAACGTGCTCAGCGGTGCGCACGCGGCTACCGCAAGCGCAGCGATAACCACGGCGACGCGTGTCTGCAGCGTGCGCGACATCGGCAATGAACTCCAGGCTTGTCGAAAGGCGGCGGTGGAAATCACCGCGCCGGCCATCGGGCGGTAGATTAAGACGGCTGTAGGTTAAGGCAAGTTACGAATTGCGAAGCGCCAGTATCACAATTCGCTAGCGCGGCGGCGTTTTCTCGACAAACTCGACGACGTCTTCAAGTACCGGCGCCAGGAAGCGCAGCGGCGCGGAAAACGCACCGATCAGCGTGATGTGATTCGTGCGCGGGTAGAACTCTATGGTGACCGGAACGCCGGCCGATTGCAGCTTGACGGCCATCTGGCGCGTATTGCGCTCCGGATTGACCAGGTTATCGTCGGATGCCGCGCCGAGAAACGTGCGTGGCGACGATGCGGTGACGTAACGGATCGGCTGCGACTCGGGCGGACTGTTCGGATGAAAGAACACCGGCTGCGCGTCGGGATTTTCGATCGGCAGAAATTCGTACGGTCCGGCCAGCCCGATCCATCCGGCGAGCTGGGTCGTCTGCGCACCTTCTGCGCCGAGCCAACGCTGATCGAGTGCGACCATCGCGGCGTTGTAACCGCCTGCGCTATGGCCCATTACAAATACGCGCTTCGGATCCGCACCGAGGCGCGCTGCTTCACGCAGCACCCACGCGACCGCGGCCGCATTGTCTTTTAGAAAATCGGGATAACGCACCTCGGGATACAACCTGTAATCCGGGATGATGGTGACGATGCCGCGCGCCGCCATCGCTTCACCGACAAAGCGATAGTCCTCCCGCTCGCCGCGGTTCCATGAGCCGCCATAAAAGAAAACAACCAGAGGCCAGCCCGCGGCCGGGCGTACGCGCGCCGAAGCGGCACGTGGCGTGTAGACATCAAGCTGGTGCCGCTCGCCGGACCCGTAAGCCACTGTGGTGAGCTCGTAAGCGTCAGAAGGAACAATCGCATTGAGCGCACGAATCGGCGAGCACGCGACGAATGCAATCGCGGCGACGACAGCGAGGAAGATCAAAAACACTCGCACCATGGCAGCAGAGCTCTTTCTTTACGAAATTGCGCCGGACAGAATCACCGGTCCGGTCGGGCTACCGGTCGGTGAGCCGCCCGCGGGCTCCACCGAAATCGCTAGCACCGCGCCCTTGCGCAACTGCTGCCGGTGTCCTTCGGGTACACGCAGCGCGCCATCAAGGCTGCCCAATACCGCAAGCGAAAGTGGCGAGCCACCCTGCGGAATGACCCACAGCTCATAGCTCTGCAAAGGTCCGGCCACGATCGGCCGCGCCGCGCGCAATTCAAGCGTGCTGCCATCGCGCGACAGCGCAGCCGTCACGCTCGGAGGTGCGCCCTTCAACGCCAGCTGCGCGATCGGGGTCAACGTCGGCTCGATGGAGCGCAGGGTCAATAACATCAGCCCGAGCACGACCGCGGCCGTTGCCCCCAAAGCCCACCCGCGCAGGAACGACACCCGCGAATACCAGGGCGCGCTGTACTGCGCTAGGTTGAGTTCGCGCGCGACCCGCTGCCAGCCGCTGGCGGGCGGCAACACAGCGATACTTTCGCTGTATTTCGGCGCGAACTGCTGCTGCAGCGTGCGCAACCGCAACGCCACCGCCGGCTCTTCACGCACCGCGCGCTCGAGCCTGCGCCGCGCACCGCCACGCAGCGTGCCCAACATGTACTCGCCGATCAACGCGTCGAGCTGACGATGCCGAGCCAGCTTCATCGCGCAGCTCCGTCGCCAGTGCATTGCTCGATGCATGCACGCAGATTCAGCATCCCGCGCCGAACCCAAGTCTTCACGGTACCTAGCGGCTTGCCGAGATGCGAAGCAAGATCGCCATGGCTTAACCCGTGCTCGTACGCCAGCACCAACGCCTGTCGCTCGACCGCGGCGAGCTCGCCGAGGCAGCGCCGCAAGAACGCCCGCAAGCGGTTCGCGTCGAGCGCATCTTCGGCAGTGTCGGCATTGCTCCAGTCGAACATTTGATCGAGTGATGCTTCCGGTTGATCGTCGAGCGCGGCGTGGTACGAATCCACGCGCGCCATATCATGCGTTTCCATTACGTCGATTGCGCGGTTGCGCACGATGGCTGTCATCCATCCCACCGGTGCACCGAACGGATCGAACGAGTCGGCCGCGCGCCAAATGCGAGTAAAGCTGTCGTGCAAGACCTCTTCAGCAAGCTCCCTTCGGCGCGTAATCCTTTGCGCTACTCCGAGCAGCAGCGGCGCGCAGCGCTTGTACAGGCGCGCGAACGCATCGACGTCGCGCGCTGCCGTCGCCAGCAACAACCGTCTGATTTCCTGTTCGTCCAACAATTACGCCCTCGCTGAAGTTACGGCCCAGCTACGTAGACGGATGGCGCGATTGTGCCCCGCCGGTCGCAAGCAGCGTCGTCGATCGTTTGAATTGGCCGGTGGAACCCCGGGCAGTGCGTCAGCGCACTACTTCAGTCATGGCGATTCAAGCTTCTTGTCGGCCTCGCTCAGAATGCCAGTGCGCAAATCGGCGTGCGGCTCTGACGAACCCGTATCCTTTTCTTGTTCACTGGCGCTGCGCGAATCTTCGTTGACCACACCGTCCGGGTGCTCAGAGGGTGTGCTTTCAGGCAGCGATGATGCTGCAGCAGGCGATGCGGCCGCCAGCGGCTCGATTTTCACGTCATCACCTTCCTCGAGAAGGATATCAACGCTCGTGATGACCGGCGGCACGGGGCTCATTGCAGTGATCGCGTCGTCTGCTGCCGCGACCGCGCGTTGCCTGAATACCCAGTGGCGCATCAGCAGCGCGCCAAAAATGACGCCGAGCACGATCGCCGCGCCGATGGCAAGCACGCCGCGGAAAACGCCGCGCTGGACCTCGGGTTTTGCCGACGAAGTTGAAGTGGGCGGAGGCGCGACAGACTTCGCATCGGCGTCGGCCGTCGTCGCTACAGCACTTGGGCCGGCAGAGATTTGTAAAGCAACCGCGTCACCAGGCAGCAGCGTGACACCGGCCGCCGGTGTCTGAGCCACGATCCGGCCGCGCGCTTCGGCACTCGCGATTTCGCTGCGAGTCACCTTGAATTCGGCAAGCGAGCGCGCGGCGTCCGTGTAGGAACGGCCTACGACGTTCGGCATTTCAAATATCTCCACCGTGCCGCGCGGTGCGCCCGCGACCGTCAGCACGATCACCGACCCTGCTGCCGCCCGGGATGCAGCGCGCGGCGACTGTTCGATCACCTGCCCTTCGGGCGCGCTCGACCGCTCGGTGCGCGGTCGCTCGACACGCTCGATTGCAAATCGGGTCAGCCGCGACTTTGCTTTATCGAACGGCATGCCGACGACGCTCGGCACATCGACCAACTCGGGTCCCTCCTGCCCCGCCGATACCTGCAGCCGAACGACGCTGCCGCGCTTGACAAGCGTGCCTTCGGCCGGTTGTTGCTCAATGACGGTGCCGACGCGCAACTCGCTGGTAACGACGACCGGCTGCGCTTTAAGGTCAAGGTCTTTTTGCAGGCGCT
>DATLMT010000022.1:0-5072 GCA_035537135.1 Burkholderiaceae bacterium
GCAGGCAAATCCAGCAATGCAACCTTGTGGCCTTGCGGAACGCGATCGCGCAGCACGAGGCCGGAAGATAGAACGGCACCGGGCGCCAGGCCGCCGTCGTTGGCCACGATGGCTACGTTGTCGCGCTCGTGCATGCGAATCGTCAGCGGCTCCCTGCTGTGTATTGCGGCAGGCAGTACAGCGATATCGGCATCGTTCATCGCGTCTCCTCACCCGCGGGTGCGAGCTGGCTCAATTGTCTAACATAGTGGGAAGGCGCCGCAGCTTCGCCCGATCTACGACCCAAGGAGACCCACCATGAAGAAATTTTTAATCGCTTCAGCGATTGCGCTCGCGGCGACAGCCGGGGTTCACGCCCAAACGTGGCCGTCCAAACCAGTGACGCTGGTAGTTCCGTTTCCCGCAGGCGGCTCGACCGATTCCGTCGCACGTGCGATTGCTCCGAAGCTCAGCGCAGCGTACGGGCAACAGTTCGTTGTCGATAACAAGCCGGGTGCGACCGGGACGATCGGGGCAGTGCACGTCAAGCGTGCGGCTCCGGATGGGTACACGTTCTTCGTAACGTCGCTAGGCCCGCTGGTGATCGTGCCGCACCTGATCAAGCCGATGCAGTACGACGCGCTGAAAGATTTCGATCTGATCACCGTGGCGGTCCAGGCTCCGAACGTCCTCGCAGTGCCAGCCGCTTCTCCGCACAAATCGCTCGCAGATGTCATTGCGTACCTGAAGGCGAATCCGGGCAAGATGAGCTTCGCCTCTGCGGGCAATGGTTCGAGCGATCACCTGACGGCGGAGTTGTTCTGGCTGCAAACCGGCACGACTGGCCTGCACATTCCCTACAAAGGAGGGGCACCTGCCATCACCGATCTGCTGGGTAACCAGGTCGAAGGGACGTTCATGAATATCAACACGGCGACGCCTCTGGTGAAGTCGGGCAAGTTGAGGGCGCTTGCCATCACCAGTGCGAAGCGCTCCGAGGTATTGCCCGATGTGCCGACGCTGATCGAAGCGGGTATCAAGGGCGTTGATGTTTATTCGTGGCAGGCCGTGGTCGGTCCCAAAGGGCTGCCGGCGGATGTGCGTGACAAGATGCATGCGGGAATCGTCGCTGCGCTGAATGATCCGACGATCAAGCAGCAATTCACCTCAGTCGGTTTCGAAATAGTCGCCAACACGCCAGCGCAATTCGCCGCTTTTCAGCAGCAGGAGTTCGCGCGTTGGAAACAGGTGATCGAAACTCGGAAGATCACTGCCGACTGATGCCGGTTGCATCGACGCCGCAAGTCACGGACTTGCGCGTGATCCCGGTCGCGGGCCGGGACAGCATGCTGCTCAACTTGAGCGGTGCGCACGGCCCATTTTTCACGCGCAACTTGCTGATCCTGACCGATAGCGCCGGACGGACCGGCGTTGGTGAAGTGCCCGGCGGCGAAAAGATTCGGCAAACGCTTGAGGACTCGCGCGGACTCGTTATTGGCCAACCGCTCGGTTCGCAGCAAAGTGTGATGCAACGCGTGCAACGCCAGTTTGCAGACCGAGACGCGGGCGGCCGCGGACTGCAGACGTTCGACCTGCGCACGACGATTCACGCGGTCACAGCGATCGAATCGGCCTTGCTCGACTTGCTTGGCCAGCACCTTGGTGTCCCGGTTGCTGCGCTGCTGGGCGAAGGGGTGCAGCGAGAGCGCGTTGAGATGCTCGGCTATTTGTTTTTTGTCGGTGATCGCACGAAGACCGATCTTCCTTACGTCGATCGGGCCAGTGAGCCGAACACGGACAACGCGTGGTTTCGCGCGCGGCATGAGACCGCGCTGACGCCAGACGCGATCGTTCGCCAGGCCGAAGCGGCGTACGAGCGCTACGGCTTCAATGATTTCAAGCTGAAGGGCGGCGTGCTTGCAGGCGAAGCCGAGGTCGAAGCAGTGACGGCTCTGCATGAGCGGTTTCCGCAAGCGCGCGTCACGCTTGATCCGAATGGCGGATGGCTGTTGAAGGACGCAGTCCGCCTGATGCGCGATATGCGCAACGTCGTCGCGTACGCCGAAGATCCGTGCGGCGCCGAGGATGGATTTTCGGGGCGCGAGGTGATGGCGGAGTTTCGCCGCGCGACCGGTTTGCCGACGGCGACCAACATGGTGGCGACGGACTGGCGGCAGATGGTGCACGCACTTGCGCTGCAATCGGTCGACATTCCGCTCGCCGATCCGCACTTCTGGACGATGGCGGGATCCGTGCGCGTCGCGCAAACGTGTCGCGATTGGGGGCTCACGTGGGGTTCGCACTCGAACAATCACTTCGATGTGTCGCTCGCGATGTTTACGCATGTCGGCGCCGCCGCGCCGGGCAAGGTGACGGCAATCGATACGCACTGGATCTGGCAGGACGGTCAACGATTGACGAAGGAGCCGCTGCAGATCCTCGGCGGCTTTGTTGATCTGCCTAAGAAGCCTGGCCTCGGCGTCGAGCTCGATATGCACGAGATCGATAAAGCGCATCAGCTCTATCTGCAACACGGACTGGGTGCGCGCGACGATTCAACCGCGATGCAGTTTCTGATTCCTGGCTGGAAATTCGACCCGAAGCGTCCTTGCCTGGTTCGCTAAGTGGTTTAGCGAAAGGGCAACCGCTATTTCAATGCACCGGCGTTACCAGCGGCCGACCGGCCGCGTAGGCCGCAACATTGTCGAGCACCAGCTGCGCCATCGCACCGCGCGTTTCGTCCGTTGCGCTCGCCTGATGCGGTTGCAACACGACGTTGTCGAGATTGAACAGAGCAGTCGGAGCACGCGGTTCGTCAACGAAGACGTCGAGCCCCGCGCCACCGAGTTGGCCGCTTTGAAGCAGCTCCACCATGGCCGCTTCGTCCACGACAGAGCCGCGCGAGATGTTGATGAAGACGCCTTTGGGACCCAACTTAGTCATCACTTCGCGGCTGATCAAACCGCGGGTCGCCGCGCCTCCGGGACAGGCTGCCACTAGAAAGTCGACCGATCGTGCAAGCTCGACAAGATTCGGTTCAAAGCGGTACGGGAGTTTCTTTTCGGAGGGGCCATGCCAGGCGATCTGCATGTCAAAGGCTGCGGCTCGGCGCGCAATGCCTTGTCCGATACGGCCCATGCCGACGATGCCGAGTCGCTTACCGCTGACCTTGCTGGTCAACGGAAATCCCCCTTTTAACCAGCTGCCGGCGCGAACGAAGCGATCGGCCGCGGCTATCCGGCGCGCGGTCGCGAGCATCAAGCCGATAGCAAGATCGGCAACGTCGTCGGTCAGCACGTCCGGGGTGTTGGTGACTGCTATGCCGCGCTCGCGCGCAGCGGCCAGGTCGACCGAATCGAGGCCGACGCTGAAGCACGCGATCAGCTTCAGCTTCGGCAATTGTTCCATCAGCGCGCGCTGAATACCGGCGCCGCCGCCGCTGGTGACCACCACGTCGATGCGCGGTGCGACCTGAGAAATCACCGACTCGCGGTCACTGACATTCAACAGCGAGTGCGTGGTGTAGGTCGCTTCGAGCTTCGTTTGTGCCGGCTTATAGATCGGTGCAACAAGCAGTACTTCTGGTTTTAACGGGGTCGACATCTTCTTATGACAGCGCTCGAACGTTCTGCCGCTGCTCGCCCAGGCCGGCAATGCCTAAAGTGATGACGTCGCCGCTTTTCAGATAACGCGGCGGTTTCATTCCCATGCCAACGCCGGGCGGCGTACCCGTCGTGATGATGTCGCCCGGCATCAGTGTCATGAACTGACTGGTGTAACTGACCAAATGTGCGCAGCCGAACACCATTGTCGAAGTATTGCCACGCTGCATGCGGTTGCCGTTCACGTCGAGCCACATATCGAGCTTCTGCGGATCGGGCACCTCGTCGCGTGTTACCAGATACGGTCCGATCGGTCCGAACGTATCGCAGCCTTTGCCCTTATCCCATTGACTGCCGCGCTCAAGCTGAAACTGGCGCTCTGAAACATCGTTGATGACGCAGTAACCCGCCACGTAATCGAGTGCCCGCTCAGTCGTTACGTACTGCGCTTTAGTACCGATGACGACTCCGAGTTCAACCTCCCAATCGGTCTTCGTCGAATTCTTTGGAATGACGACGTCGTCGTTTGGTCCTGTGATGCACGTAGTCGCTTTCATGAAAATGATCGGCTCTTTAGGGACCGGTACCCCTGACTCGGCAGCGTGATCGGCGTAGTTGAGCCCGATTGCGATGAACTTCCCGATCCCGATGTAGGGCACACCTAGGCGGGGCGATCCCGAAACGAGGGGCAGTGATTCCGGCTTCACTTGCGAGATCTTCTTGAGTTCGCGCGGGGCAAGCTGACCGCTGTCGACTTGCTCGACCACGCTCGATAGATCGCGAATCCGACCCGATGCATCCAGCAGCCCCGGTTTCTCGTAACCATTTGGGCCAAAGCGCAGTAATTTCATTTTTTTCCTTAGAGCGACATTCCACCGTCGACGAACACCGCCTGGCCGGTCATAAAAGAAGATTCGTCAGAGACAAGATAAACGAATGTTTGTGCGATCTCTTCCGCGGTTGCGAGCCGCCCCATCGGCTGCCTTGCAACGAAGTCCTTGCGAGCCTGCACCGGATCGGCAAACGCGTTGATGCGATCACCGAGAGACGGCGTATCTACGGTGCCGGGGCATACGCAATTGACGCGTATGTTCTGCTTCACGTGATCGATCGCGAGTGCGCGCGTGAACCCGGCGACCGCCGCCTTGCTGGCGGCGTAAGCGAGCCGGTTTGGCGCCGCTTTTTCTGCTCCTAGCACCGACGCCATGTTCAATATCGTGCCGCCGCCGGCCGCGATCATCTTCGGCAGCATCACCTTCGTCATCACAAACATGCTGCGCACGTTCAGATTAAAGCTGAAATCCCAATCCTTGACGGTGCAATCGAGGATCGTTCCGTGCGCTACGTACCCTGCGCAGTTGAATAGGACATCGACTGCATCGATGCTTTCGACGAACGCCTGAACCGCCGCGTCATCCAGAACATCCAGCTGTTTTTTTGTGATCGTTGACGGCAGGTCGGCAAGCAGGTTCTCCTTCAAATCGGTTGCAG